>JACMLS010000316.1 GCA_014379485.1 Bacteroidia bacterium
TAAAAAAACTGAAGGAACGCATAGAAGCGTTGGAGTTTATTAAATAATTGCAACAATACATAATTGTTGATTTTGAAAAAGTAACCGGCAAGGAATTATCAAAAAAGTACTTGCCCGAAACATTAGCAAACGAGATAGCCAGAAAGAAAAAAAAGCTTACAAAGTAAAATGGCTATACGAATGTTTCGGGCTCAGTAAACAGGCTTATTACAAAAAGTTAAAAGTGCAAAAACAAACTCAGGAGCGGGCTCAAAAAATAAAGGAAATAATACAACCGATCCGCCAGCTTATGCCCCGATATGGGACAGAAAAATTACACCTGGACATACAACCTTTACTTAAAATGCATCATATCAAGATGGGAAGAGATAAGTTCCTGCGCTTTTGTAGGGAGAACCATTTACTCGTGCCGAAAACAAAGCGATTCCACATCACCACTGACTCTAAGCACTTTTTTCACAAATCACCAAACCTCATTGAAAACCTTGTACCTACACATGCAGAACAGGTTTTTGTTAGCGATATTACCTATATAGCACTGGAACAAGGGTATGCATACCTCGCTCTGGTCACTGATCTATATTCTAAAAAAATCATGGGCTACAGCATGCATCACAATATGAAGGTTCCAATGGTAAAAGAAGCATTGGATATGGCATTGAAAAACAGGCAATACAACCATAAAAGCATCATTCACCACAGCGACCGTGGCATACAATACTGCTGTCCTGATTATGCCAATTACGCAACAAAGAAAGGAATGATTCTAAGCACAACCGAAAAGTACGATCCCTACCAAAACGCTGTAGCTGAAAGAATAAACGGGATTCTCAAATATGAATTCGGATTAGTAAAAACGATCCCAGATTTAATGATTGCCAATAAAATCATTGCCCAGGCCGTGGAATTATACAATCACAACAGAAGACATAGATCGCTCGGTATGAACACACCAGATAAAGCGCATGAATTGAATGACCATCTATACAAATTTTATGGCCAACGCAAAAAAACAGCGTAATCCAGGAATGTTGACAAGTCTGAAAAAATCCACCAAAGATTTTTTTCAAGACTTATCAATGTTCCGGTAAATTTGTTAAAACCAGTAACAATTTTAATCACAAAAAATGGTCAACCTATTTCAGGGCGAGACATGACATACCGAATAATCTTAATCATTTTTCCTCTTTGTTTGACCTTTTCTGCAAAGACTCAAGAAACTGTCGATTGGAATGCATACATGAAACTTCTACAAAAAGCAGATACACTTTTTCAGAAAAAATATTTTGCCGAATCTGCAGTGGCTTATTCAAATGCTTTCACGTTCAGTAATCAACATTTTTCAGAGGGTGATAGGTATAAAGCTGCTCGGGCTTGGGCAAAAGTTGGACAGCTTGATTCTGCAAAAGCCAATCTCAAGTTGGATATTGAAGCGGGATTTTATAAATTAGATATGTTGAAAAAAGAATCGTCATTCTCACAACTTAAAAAACAAAAAGATTGGAAAACGATTTTGAATAATGTGGAGATGAACTTACAAATTCAAAATAAAAAGCTTGGAAAGTTTAAAAACATAAAACCAAAACTGGAAAATATCCTGGTTCTTGACCAGAAGTTTCGAAAGGAGTATTACATCAAATTACCGGCATTAGGTCCCAATGCCGACGAAACAAAGAAGTTGCTTCAACAAATGAATAGAACAGATAGACTGAATCAAAAGTATATTTCAAAAATTTTGGACGAACATGGTTGGGTTGATTATAAAATCATTGGTTTCGAGGCTAGTGCAGCTTTGTTCCTTGTAGTTCAGCATGCTGACTCAGCAACTCAGGAAAAGTATCTTCCCTTA
>JACMLS010000317.1 GCA_014379485.1 Bacteroidia bacterium
GCAACACGGTGTGCTCTTGTAAGATTTTCAGTCCACACAGAAGAAGCCAATCCGTAAATGGTAGAGTTGGCCCAACTTAAAACTTCTTCCTCAGAATCAAATGGCATAATGGTTACAACCGGACCAAAAATTTCTTCCTGGTTGGTTCTGCAGTCGTGTTTCAGGCCTTCTATTATTGTTGGCTCTAAAAAATATCCGTCAGCAAATTCTCCTTCTAAAATTTTTCTTTTTCCTCCGCACAAAACTGTACCACCTTCATCTTGCGCTAAGTTTACATACGAAAGAATTTTTTCCATGTGGCCTTGCGATACAACCGCGCCTATTTTTGTTTTTTCGTCTGCCGGATTTCCGACAGTTAATTTTTTTGTGCGTTCAACAAAATCGGTTTTAAATTTTTCGTAAAGCGGGCGCTCAACAAAAATTCTCGATCCGCACAAACAAATTTGTCCCTGGTTACTGAAAGATGAATGCATGGTGGTGCTCATCATTTTTTCATAATCACAATCAGCAAAAATTATATTCGGATTTTTTCCGCCTAGCTCTAAAGAAAGTTTTTTGAATTTTGGTGCAGCTATTGATGCAATTTGCGCTCCTGTTTTTGTGCCGCCTGTAAAAGAAATTGCAACAACATCTTTATGTGCAACAATTGCATTGCCTGCTTTAGCGCCATGGCCATGCACAATATTTAAAACTCCTTTTGGTAAACCTGCTTTAATACAAATTTCAGAAAGTAGAAAAGCGGTCATTGGTGTAATCTCGCTTGGTTTGGCAACAACGGTGCAACCTGCTGCAAGTGCAGGCGCAATTTTCCAGGTAAATAAATATAAAGGCAAATTCCAGGGAGAGATGCAACCCACAACGCCCAGGGGCTGACGCAGCGTGTAATTGATGGCGCTATCTTCCATACTATGAGCGTGTGCTGCATAATGTAAAATACCTGTTCCGTAAAAATTAAAATTTGCAGCAGCACGCGGTATATCTACCGTGCGTGCCATCTGTAATGTTTTTCCGTTGTCAAGACTTTCTGCATGCACCAACTTCTCCATATTCTCTTCTATAAGCGCAGCAATTTTTAAAAGAATTTTAGATCGTTTTTCTTTTGGTGTTACGCTCCACTCCGGAAAAGCGCGTTTGGCAGCAGCCACAGCAAATTCCACATCGCGCTCATCACTATCCGGAATCATCGAATAAATTTTTCCTCTCGAAGGATCGTAATTTTCAATAAAATTTCCGTTGACAGGTTCTGCCAGTTCTCCGTTAATGTAATTTTTAATTTTTTCCATGGTTTATCGCTGGGGATGCTTGTACTTGTAAAGGTAAATAAAAATTAAAACTGCTTTCTACTGTAAAACTCAAAAAAAAATCCCGCTTTCTAAGGCAGGATCTTCTTTGTTTTGTGCGCCCACCTGGGCTCGAACCAGGGACCCTCAGATTATGAGTCTGATGCTCTAACCGGCTGAGCTATAGGCGCCGGTAAAATTTGGACTGCAAAAATACGTATTCAATCGCAATCTGCAAAGCAAATTTGACGGCTTTCATTACATTTGTTCAAATGTTCATTCATGGCAAAGTTCACCAAACGACCCGTTTAAATGTTCAAAAACAGCATTTCAGGAATCGGCGGCCTCGCTTTGTTATCTTATTATTTTATAAACGCTAAAATGAAAAGAGTTTTTAAGAAAAAATTTATTGCATTTGCCCTGATCATGTATTTGGGAATAGGTTTAAAAGCCCAGCTTAGACTTGTTGATTTTTCAGCTGACCATAAAAAAGTGGTTTACACTTTCCTTAAAGATTCTGTAGTGCATTACTTTAACAGGGAGGCTAATGAAGTTCGCGATCTTTATCCAGGGTCGGGTAGTATTCAGAAAATAAACCTTACAGCGGATAATGATCAGGTGGTTGTACTTGGCAATAACAATAAACTCACAGTTTTTAATTTCAACCAAAATAAATTTCTTTATTCGTTTGAAAAAGTAACAGATTTTATTGCGGTTGATAGTGTTCTGATCCTTGCAACACTGACCGGAGAAATAAAAACAATTTCATTAAGTAAAGGAAAGTTAGCAAAAATTTACAAAACACATGATGCACCTGTTAATGCAATATGCCTGAAAAAAAACAAAACAGAGTTGCTTGTTGGTGGTGATGATGGATGGATCAAGCAAATCAATTTTGAAAACAATACTATTGTAAAGAAAAAACTGATAGGGTTGGGTACCTTGCAGTGTATTGCTTTTAACGGTGCAGAAACAAAAATGTATGTATCCGTTGGTGAGTATACTTATGTGTTGAATAAGGATTTGAATATTCTTTCTTTTTTTAAAACAGAAGGAGAATATAAAGGAATAAAAAACCTTGATAAGGATCTGTTTGTGGTTGAGAATTTCCAGGAGCAGGGAGGATCAAGATTTCACCTTACAAACTTTGAAGAAAAGCAAATAAAAGAAAACTATGTTAACAATTTTGAACCAATTGAAACGTACGCAAAAAGAGGAAGCGAGTTTCTTGTATCAGAACCTCTTGAAAAAGATTACATGGTAATTATTTATGACTGTCTTAGAAACAAGAAATATAGTTTTAATGGGGGTATAGAAGAGATAAAAAAAGAGGCAAAAGGTAAATTAGATTCATTTAAAATAAGTGGGAATCAGGTCTTACTTAAGGTGGATGTGGGTAAAGCACTTGTTATTAATGAAAGCGGGGCACAATTTATTGATTTAAGAGATCGTAATACGCAGCTTTTGATTGAAAATCTGATCAAATCCAAATCAACAACCTCAGAAAACGAAGTTGAGTTAATTCCGCAGTTAGGATATTCGTCACCGCTTAAGGATTTTCTGGGCAGTGCTGATCAAAAATATATTATTACCATAGGCTCTTCACCTGTTGTTAAAATTTGGGAGCAAAAAACAAATTTCCTCGTAAAAGAAATTAAGCCGGGCTATTTTGATATATTAAGAATTGCGGTTCATCCTACCTTGCCCTTGCTGGCCATTCTTGATGTGGATATGACCATTCATTTGGTTGATCTCAATACTTTTGCAATAGTATCATCGTTTAAGTACCAGAAAAAGGGATATTTTGATACAGAGGTGCTTGATCTTTTGGCGAATCTTAGCCAAAGTCCTGAGCATACTGATTGCGTTTTTTCGTTTAGTAAATATGGAAATTTGCTGGATATTGTTTTTTCAGATGAGGAATTTGACGCTCACATTTCATTACAAAGTATTTTAAGGAACGATACAATGAGCATTCGGGGACAAAAGGAATTATACAAATGGGTGCGCAAAATTCCTGAACCAAAGGTTTATTGGGAAAAAGAAGATACCATAAAAAAAATCATTGAAATTGGGGGGGAAGAATGGTCTTTCTGGTACTCAGAGAAAGATTCAAGTAAACTTGTTCTTTATAATAACTATAAAGCATATGAAAAATATTGCGATACAAGCAGGTTTTTTAGTGATGCAGCGCTTACAAAGAAATACAATCCATCAGCCGGAAAAATTGGTTCAGCCATCATATACTATCATCCTGTTTTTTATGGCAAAGCCAGTACTTATGTTATTGATGCGAGTCCTTCGCAAAATTATATTGTGTTGTTAAAACCTGATATGACAAGCGTGCTTTATGACAGGCAAAAAGACAGAGTTATTGCCGGCAAAATTACGAAAGAACATTTTTTTACAAAAGATTCAAGATACCTTATTGATCATGAAAAAATTGTGGATCTGCAAACCGGAAAGGCGAATGAATTTAAAAATATTATCCCTGAAAAA
>JACMLS010000318.1 GCA_014379485.1 Bacteroidia bacterium
AATGAAGCGGACGATGATGAAGATGGTGTGGATGATGAAATCGATAATTGCATCGGCATATCAAATCCGGATCAATCTGATGAAGACTGCGACAGTGTTGGAGATGCATGTGATGTTTGTCCCGGTGGAGATGACAGTATTGATAACAATAATGATGGTCAAATGAAAGAATTAAATTCAAATTTGGAAGAATTACTGAAGAATTTGAAGACAGAACCGGTACCGCTGTTAATCTTGCCAATATTGGAATTCTGTTTGTTTATACGAAAAAATATAGTGAGGCAGAAAAATATCTCTTTCGTTCTGTGGCTCTTTCTGATAGTATTGGATTTTCAGAGAACATAAAAACTTCCTGCAAATACCTGAGTACCCTTTACGAAAGAACAAACATTCCCCTGCACGATACGCTTGGCGGAAAATTACTGAGCATGGAACAAACCCGGCTGCGCGCTCTTTTGTATCACAAACGTTATATTTCTGTCCGCGATACGATCTATAGCGAAGAGAGCAAGAAAGAACTGCTTCGGAAAGAAATGAATTATGAGTTTGAGAAAAAAGAAATTGCGCAATTGGCAGAGAGTGAAAAACAAAAAGCTGTGGACGATGAAGAAAAGAATAAACAAAGAGTTATTATTCTATCAGTTATCAGTTGCTTGCTGATAGTTGTTGTGTTTTCTGTTTCTTTATTTAAACGGTTCAGGATAACAACCCGCCAAAAAAATGAATTGGGTGAAAAGGCCAGGATCATTGAAGAGCAAAAATTAATTGTTGATGAAGCTTTTGAAAAATTACACGAAAAGAATAAAGAGGTGATGGATTCCATTTATTATGCACGCAGAATTCAGAGGGCTTTGATTACAAATGAAAAGTATATAGAAAAAAATCTTAACAGGATAAGGAAGAAATAAATGAGTAAAGGAATAAAATATTTCTTTTCGGTGCTGCTTGGGATGACTGCGCTTATTTGTTTTGCGCAGCAACCAAAAACAGATTCTCTGCTTGCTCTCCTCAAAAAAGAAAAACAAGATACAGGTAGAATTATTCTTCTGAACAAAATAAGCAGAGAGGAGCAGCTTGCCGGAAATTACGATACGTCTTTATACTATGGCAAAGCAGCTCTGCAACTCTCTTTAAAACTCAATCCGCAGATTATTTCTGTAAAAAGATGCCTCGCCTTTTCTTACGCAAACATAGGTAACGCATACAGAAAAAAAGGTGATTATGACCTTGGGTTGGAATTTTATCTTAAGTCGCTTAAGATCTATGAGGAATTAAATGATAAAACCCAAGCCGCAAAATGCCTGGGTTTCATTGGTATTATTTATGATAACATGGGCGACTATCCCAAAGCACTTGGTTCATACTTAAAGTCTTTAAAAATTTATGAAGAACTAAACGATAAAGGAGGAATAGCAAGACAGAGCGGAAATATTGGAAATATTTATCACGACCAGAATAATTTTGAATATGCTTTAAAATACTATTTTAAAGCTTTACAAATGGCAGAAGAGTTGGGAGAAAAAAATATCATTTCTGCTGCGCTGAGCGGAATCGGAAACATTTATGTAAAGCAGGACAATTATGCAAAGGCACTTGAGTTTGAACTGAAGGCGCTGCAACTTAAGGAAGAATTAGGAGACAGGGAAGGGGTTAACATAGTGCTTGGTAATATAGGCAATGTTTATTCCGGTATGGGAAATTATGAAAATGCATTGGTGTATTTTTTAAAGGCATTAAAAGTTGCAAGAGAGATAGGAGATAATCATAGCATTGCTTTGCATCTGGCCAACGCAGGAACAAATTATGAATTGTCGAAAAATTTTAAGCAGGCGGAGAAAATACTTTTTGAGGCCCTTGCCCTTGCGGATTCTTTGGGTTTAAAAAATTTCGTAAAAGAAAATTATAAATTTTTAAGCGCCCTTTACGAAAACACAAACATTCCGCTGCATGATACGATTGGAGGGAAACTTTTGACCATGGAGCAAACACGCCTCTATTCACTCATTTTTCACAAACGCTATATTTCTATACGCGATACGCTTTTCAGCGAAGAGAATAAAAAAGAACTGCTGCGTAAAGAAATAAATTACGGGTTTGAAAAAAAAGAGCTGCAACAAAAAGCAGAAACGGCAAAGCAAAAAGTACTGAATGAAGAAGAAAAAAAGAAACAACGAATCATTATGTTTTCGGTTATTGGTTGTTTGTTGGTAGTTGTTGTATTTTCTGTTTTTTTATTCAATCGTTTCAGAATAGCTAAAAAGCAAAAAAATGAATTGGGCGAGAAGGCAAGAATAATTGCAGAACAAAAATTAATTGTTGATGAGGCTTTTGAGAAATTGCGCGAAAAGAACAAAGAAGTAATGGACAGTATTTATTATGCGCGAAGAATTCAACGCGCATTAATTACCAACGAAAAGTATATAGAAAGAACTTTAAAAAAACTAAGTGCATGATAAATTTTCCTGTAGATTAAATTCGTTAATATTGTAACAGGAAGCGCCTGAAAAAAAATAAAGATGAAAAAAAATCTGATCAGAATAATTCTTGCAGAAGATCATTTGCTTCAGTTGGAAGGATTAAGCGCTTTGTTAAAAAAATTCCCTGAATTAAATGTTGTAAGGTCTTTCCATGAGCCCGCAGATCTTTTAAAGGAACTGGATACTCTTGATTTTGACATTTTATTAGCTGACCTCCACATGCCTGGAATTACTGGCCTTGACCTTGCAGATGAGCTGAAAAAAAGAAAGCACCCCGCAAAAATTATTCTGCTTACCATGCAAAGGGGCACGCGTTTTATGCAACGCGCAGAAAAAGCGGGAGTAAGCGGCTACCTGCTCAAAAGTATTACTGCAGAGGATTTGAAAAATGTGATCATAAAGATTCATAACGGAGAAATTTATTTTGATCCTGAGATAAAAAAATATTCT
>JACMLS010000319.1 GCA_014379485.1 Bacteroidia bacterium
AATAGTTTACTCTCACCCGGCAGGATGACCATATTGAGAGGAAACATTGGCAGCGTTATCACTTTGTTTTGCATTTGTAATTTCTAATTCTGTTTCAACAATCATACCTACTAAATCAACCAAAAAATTTGTTCTTAAAAACCCTGACTAAAGTATTATATTTATCGATGCAATCTAATTCACTTTTCTTCAAACCCGCGTTAAAACCTTAAAAAATGTTTTCTACAACAAAAGATGGTCTGAATCTATACTATGAAACACATTCCGGTAACAGCGATGCCCCAACCCTCGTTTTTTTAAACGGTTTAAGCCAAAGTACCATTGCCTGGGTTTTAACAAATCCACATTTAAAAGGCTATAACATTGTAAATCTGGACTTTATATTTCAGGGCAAAAGCGATAAAACTGGCGAGGCCCGAAATTTTGACCAACATGCAGCAGATGTGGCCGGGGTTTTAAATGATTTAGGTGTTGAAACAGCAGTTATAGCCGGCCTTTCTTACGGAAGCTTAGTTGCGCAGCATTTTGCCCTTTTATACCCCGAAAAAACGGAAAAACTGGTACTTATGAGCAGTTTTTGCCATAAAACACCGTATTATGACGCAATTGAGCTGGCTTGGTGGAAAGCTTTACAAATTGGCGGATATTCTTTGTTGCTTGATGTAATGTTGCCAACCGTTTTAAGCGAAGCCTATTTTCAAAACCCATTAATTCCAATTGAGTTGATGAAAGCAGCAAGACAAGAATCTAACGAAGACGCTGCTGCGCTTTTAAAATTAATGACTGCAACAAAAGAAAGAAAAGATTTTCGCGACGAATTAAAAAAAATTAAAACGCCCACGCTTGTAATTCACGGCGAAAAAGATTTGTTGTTTCCCATTCACATGGGTATGGAAGTTGCAAAAAATATTTCCGGTTCTCAGTTCGAAATTATTTTGGGTGCCGGGCACACGTTGAATTTAGAAGCGGTTCCACAGATGAGTTTACTTATTAAAAAGTTTGTTGGAATGGTTTAAAGTTTTCGGTTTACAGTTGGTTGGTTAGTTAGTTCGAAAGTTTGGAAAGTTCTGGTGTGAAAAAGTTTGCTGAAATTTTTCTCTTCAGGAAAGGCAAAGCAAAATTAAAAAAGCTCAATGAAAAAATTAATTTTAATATGCGGAATTTTAACTGTCTGTTTCTCCTGTTCAAACAGCAGCACAAACTCAGATGTAAACGACACAACTGTTTATGAAGAAATAAAAATAATTGACTACAGTGCAGATACAAGTAAAAAAACGCTTTGCGACAGGATTAAAGAAGATGTTGCAGCAAAAAGACACACCGTTATAATGTTTACTGCCACCTGGTGCGGGCCCTGCAAAGCATTTAAAAAAACACTACGTGATAAACTGATGCAAAAAACATTTGCCAACACCACTTTAATAATGGTTGACATAGACGATGACAACGCCGGAGAGGGAATTGGTTTACAAAACGGTGTAACAGCAGTGCCCACTTTTTTAAAAGTAAATGAAAAATGCGATGTGCTTAAAAAAATTACTTCTGCTGCGTGGGAGGAAGATGATGCAGAAAGTATTGCACCTGTAATGAAAGAGTTTATTGAGAAATAACTTTAATGGTTTTAAGTTCTATCCAAAAAATAATTTAAACTTTTGATAATTTATCACTTAGCATATAAGCTAAGTTCAGATTTCTTCCTTATCTTTGTATAAAATAAAATTATTTGTGTTTGCTCAATTAATTCTCTTTAAAAAATTTAAAACAGTTACTTATTATACAGTAAAATGTGATGACAGGAAATTATCTGCCGCAGAAGATTTTTTTACAAGAATGAATGAGGTTGCCGGATTAAATGAGCAGTTAGAAAGATTAGTTTGGTGGATGATGTCTGTTGGAAATAGTTATAGCGGAATTGAGAAAAACATGTTGAGGTTTGAGGATAGGTGTTTCGCTTTACCATCTTATGAATTAAGGACCGAAAATGGAAAAACTATAGAATTAAGATTATATTGTTATTGGGTAAATGAAAATATTTTGATTTTGTTTAATGGCGACAAGAAAACCAAACCCAAAGCCCTTGATTGTCAGAATGTGAGAAAACACTTTATGCAGGCTCAGACATGGACAAATCAAATAATAAGGGCGGGTCTTGAGTACACTGAAAATGAAATTGCGAACACGGAAGAAATTTTAATTAAATGCTGAACAAATGGCTGCTTTTGATAAAATATTAAAAAAAGTAAAACCCGAAAACCGGATTTTTGTTGAACTGAATCTCAAAATAAGAGAGCAGGTTTTGTATTTGCTCGATGTTCATCCAACTGTTAATTCGCAAAAAAAACTTGCCAAAGCTATGCGCAAGACTGAAAGTGAAGTGAGCCGTATGCTTAGTGGTTTACATAATCTCACATTAGAAACAATTGCAAAATTGAGCGCTGTTTTTGGTGAAAATATTCTTCTTACAGATCTTGCAGCAAAGAAAAAATACAAAAGCAAACCTTTTGATGATTTGGATATGGTTGCTGATGAGAAGGTTCTTTACAAAAGAACAATAAAAAAGAAAGGAACAAAAACTGTTCGTAATAAATAAATTTTGGCTATTGCTCCCAAAATATTCTCCCCCTTCAAAAATATAATCGCCTTGCAAACAACACGGCAAACTTCTGTTGAGTCTCAATTAGAAAAATTCGGAATTGCAGAAAGTAATTTGGCCTCAGCAAAACAAATTCACGACAACAAAGTTTTGGTTGCCAGCGTTGCCGGAAAAGCAGAAGGCTATGATGCCATCATCACCAATAAAAAAAATGTTTTTGTTTCAGTGGCCACCGCAGATTGCACGCCTGTTTTAATTTACGATTCAAAAACAAATTCCGTTGCTGCTATACACGCCGGCTGGAGGGGAACTGTTTTAAACATTGTTTCTGAAACGTTGGTGCGAATGAAAAAAGAATTCGGCTCCGATGGAAAAAATTGTTTTGCTTTTATAGGCGCCTGTATTGCCGAATGTTCTTTTGAAGTGGGAGCAGAAGTAGCTGAAAAATTTGATTCTGCTTTTGTAAGATGGGATGAAGAAAAGAAAAAACACTTTGTCGATTTAAAAAAAGCGAATAAAAAACAGTTGTTGGATTTTGGAATTCCTGAAGGTCAGATTGAGATTTCAGGAGATTGTACTGTTTTGAATAACGATAACTATTTTTCTTATCGCAAAGAGATGGGGAAGACGGGAAGAATGATTTCTTTGATTGGGATTACTTCTTAAAATTGGGGCCGGAGGCCCAGTGAGGTTCTTCTCGCGGGACGCTCGAAGAGCAAGGCAAGAAAAAACCTGTCGGTTTTTGTTCGACAGGTTTTCAAAATTTTATTGCAGAATAAATTATCCGTTGAGTGCTTCTGCTCCGGCAACAATTTCGAGAATTTCTTTTGTAATGGATGCCTGGCGTGCTTTATTGTACGTTAACCTCAACTCTTTAAGCATGTCTTTTGCGTTGTCTGTTGCTTTGTGCATGGCAGTCATACGCGCTCCATGTTCTGAGGCAACAGAATCAAGCAATGCTTTAAACAACTGAATTTTTAGTGTACGTGGAATAAGATCGCCGATAATGTACTCAAGACTTGGCGAAAAAATATAATCTATGCTGCGTGCTTTTTCTTTTTTTAAAGGGCCTTCTGTTTTTGTTGCAACAAGTGGCAAAAAATCTTCTACTTGCGTATACTGAACTGCGGCATTTTTAAACTGATTGTAAACCAAAACAATTTTTTCGAATTTACCTTCTTTAAATGTTTTCATTATCGCCTCGCCTATTTCGCGCACACGGTCAAAAGCAAGGTTATCAAAAAGCGAATTCAGATCTGTTGGAATGTCTTCTCCTTTGTAAATATTATCGGTTCTTCTAAAAGCATCATTCACTTTTTTACCAATACAAAGTACAGAAACTTTTTTTCCGGCAAAATCGTTTTTAATTAACTGGTTTGTTTTTTTTATGACGTTTGAATTAAAAGCGCCCGCCAAACCGCGGTTAGATGAAATAGCAACGATGAGTACGTTAGTAATTTCTGCCGGAACTTTTGAGTAAACTGTAGTTGCGTCTCCAAGATTTGCTGAAACATTGTCTAAAATATCTTTCAGTTTATTTGCATAAGGGCGCATTCCGGTAATGGCATCGGTTGCGCGTTTCAATTTAGCAGCACTTACCATTTTCATTGCTGAAGTGATTTGCGATGTGCTGTTTACTGAAACTATTCTGTTACGGACTTCCTTAAGATTTGCCATGGGGCCGGTTTACGGTTTAAAGTTTTCGGTTCGTTGGTTTTTAGTTGTTTGGGTTTTCAGTTTTAGGTTGAAGATAGTTCCAAACCTAAAACTGGAAACCTAAAACTTTTTTACGCTTTATATCTGCGTGTTAAATCTTTAGCAACTGTTTCTAATGTATTTGTGATCTCATCATTTAAAACACCTGCTTTTAACTGATCAAGTGTTGCTTTATGAGTAGCTTCCATTATATCCAAAAATTCTTTTTCTGTTTCTCTTATTTTATTGATTGGAACATCTCTGAAAAGATTTTTTGTTCCGCAATAAATAATTGCCACCTGCTGCTCAACACGTAATGGAGATGCAGCATTTTGTTTCAGAATTTCTACGTTACGCGCTCCCTTATCGATAACAGATTTAGTTGCAGCATCTAAGTCAGAACCGAATTTTGCAAAGGCTTCCAGCTCGCGGTATTGTGCCTGATCAAGTTTTAAAGTTCCTGCAATTTTTTTCATCGATTTGATCTGTGCATTTCCTCCAACACGAGATACCGAAATACCTACGTTAATTGCCGGACGAACACCAGAGTTAAATAAATTCGATTCCAAAAAGATCTGACCATCTGTAATAGAAATTACGTTGGTTGGAATGTATGCAGAAACGTCACCTGCCTGTGTTTCAATAATTGGTAATGCTGTTAATGATCCACCGCCTTTTACAATTGGTTTTAAATTGTCAGGAAGGTCGTTCATGTTCTTAGCAATATCATCGTTGTTATTGATCTTTGCAGCACGCTCTAATAAACGACTGTGAAGATAGAACACGTCACCAGGATATGCCTCACGCCCCGGAGGACGACGTAGTAATAAAGAAACTTCGCGGTAAGCTACTGCTTGTTTAGAAAGATCATCATACACAATCAATGCAGGACGACCGGTATCTCTGAAAAATTCTCCGATTGCAGCGCCTGCGAAAGGTGCATAAAACTGCATTGGAGCAGGATCTGCAGAAGAAGCTGCCACAATAACTGTGTAAGCCATTGCTCCTGTTTCTTCTAATAAACGCAATACGTTTGCAACTGTAGAACCTTTTTGTCCGATTGCAACGTAGATACAAAACACAGGTTTTCCTGCATCGTAAAATTCTTTTTGGTTGATGATTGTATCAAGAGCAACAGTAGT
>JACMLS010000320.1 GCA_014379485.1 Bacteroidia bacterium
ATAAATAAAATATGGAAAACTCAGAAAAATGTCAGTTGTGCGGAAGAGAACTTGGAGGCGAGATCAGTCGCCATCATTTAATTCCGGTGTCAAGAGGTGGAGCTGGAACGGAAACTATTCCGCTCCACAAAATTTGTCATACAAAAGTTCATTCTGTAATGAGCGAAAAAGAACTGGAACGTGAGTACAACACCATGGAAAAAATCCGTGGCAACGAAGAAATTGAAAAATTCATTAACTGGGTAAAGAAAAAGCCTGTTGATTTTTATGATGTATCTGTTAAGAAGAAAAAATGAATTTAGAACAATTAAATACTCAACCCCAACTTTTTCTTCTGAAAGCCATCAGCGGCAGCAGGGCTTATGGACTGAATCATGCCAAATCTGATACGGATTACAAAGGCGTTTTCATTCTTCCAAAAAAAGAATATTATGGACTGGAATATACAGAGCAAGTAAGTAACAGTACTAACGATGAAATTCATTACGAGTTAAAAAAATTCATTGACCTGCTTAATAAAAACAATCCGAATATTCTTGAATTGCTTGCTACGCCCGAAGATTGTATTTTGATTCGCAATCCTGTTATGGACCAGATCAAAGCTGAAAATTTTCTTTCGAGGTTGTGCAAACAGACTTTTGCAGGTTATGCGACTTCTCAAATTAAAAAAGCGAAGGGCTTGAACAAAAAAATTGTAAATCCTGTTGATAAAGAACGTAAATCTATTCTTGATTTTTGTTATGTGATTTTCGGACAAGGTTCCATTACATTAAAATCCTGGTTAGAAAAGAAAAATTTAAAACAGGAAGATTGCGGATTGGTAAACATTGCTCACATGCGTGATGTGTATTCTGTATTTCATAATTCTCAGATTACTGAAGGATATTTGAAAGGCATTTCATCGGGCATGGAAGCAAATGATGTTTCATTAAGTTCTGTGCAGATGGGAATTGAGCCGATAGCTGTTTTAAGTTTTAATAAAGATGGATATTCTAAATATTGCAAAGACTATTTACAATATTGGGAATGGGTAGAAAACCGAAACGAAGCCCGTTATGAAAAAACGCAGGAGCACGGAAAAAATTACGATTCAAAAAACATGATGCACACTTTTCGTTTACTAAATATGGCTGCTGAAATTGCCAAAGAAAAAAAAGTGAAGGTAAAAAGAAACGACCGAGAATTCCTTTTTAAGATCCGCAACGGAGAATTCAATTACGACGAGTTGGTAAAAATGGCTAATGAAAAAATGGAAGAGGTAGAAGAATTGTTTGACCACAGTGATCTTCCGGAAACGCCTGATGTAAATACAGGAAACGAACTACTGATCCGGATGAGAGAAGAGTTATATTCATAATAAAAATTTGTATATTTAAATTCAGTAAATTTTATGAAAAACAATTCAACTTTCAATTCTTTGTCGGGTTTTGATATTCCGCGTACTATTTCCGGCGGACTAAAAGCACGCATTTTGCTTGGCCAACCGCTCACTTTCATGGCGCTGATCTTTTTACTTTTCGGAGGCATTTTTCCGATAATTTTTTCAACGCAAATGGATTTTAAAAGATCGTTTGCCTTTGGAGAAAATGATCCGCTTGCAAAAGGAATCATAAAAGACAAAATCAAAACAAGCACCAGGGTAAATAAACGCAATGTTTATGAATATGTGTTTGAATTTAAGCTTCAGGACGGAAAAACATACAAGGGAAATTCTTATGCCCACAGTTTTTCGGGCAATTCAGGAGACTCTGTAATGATACAGTATGTTCAGAAAGACCCGTCTCTTTCTATAATACAAGGAACCAACAGCAGCGCAATGCCTTTTTTTGTATTGCCCTTGACCTGTATTTTTCCTCTGCTCGGATTAATTTTTGTTTTTATCGGAATAAAAAAAGGAAGGAAACACATTTACCTCGTTACTCATGGAATTTTAACGAAAGGAAAAGTGACCCACAAAGAACCCACGAATACCAAGATCAATAAAAAAACAGTTTACAAAGTTTTTTTCGAATACAAATCACAGGAGGGAACACTGCAGAAAACTTTTTTGCGCACACACGTAACTTATAATCTTGGCGATGAAGAGCAGGAACCTTTAGTCTATGATCCGGAAAAACCTTCTCAAGGAGTTCTATTGGATGCATTGCCAAAACAGGTAAGGAAATTTTTTGAGGGAACTTAATTGTACCTGATATGAATTCTTTCCCGCAAAATCATTTCTCAGAAACTGTCCCGATAAAAATTCCGGTGAGTTTAAAACTGCACATACTTTTTGCGCACACCTATTTAAGGGTTGGAGCGGTGCTTGCAATTATTGAATTAATTGCAGCGCTCCTGTTTTTCCCGTCAATCGAAACAAAGAAATCTTATCTTATTGAAGAAAATGACCCTTCAGTATTTGCTACCATTACAGGAAAGAGAAATTCCGGGCGCAGACATATGGGCAAGGAACTGGTAATCTACAAGTTTACGTTTAAACTAAACAATGGAAGAACCTACCAAGGAAATTCGGGATGCTGGAATTTACAAGCAGAAAAGGGAGACTCTGTTAAAGTACTTTATGATAAAAATGATCCTGAAGTTTGCATGATCAAGGGCAGTAAACCAAGAATTTCGCCCGAATTCGTTCTGCCTTTTTTATTTGTTTTCCTGGTAGCTTGTTTTGCACTTCTAGCAATTGGGTTTTTAGAAGGAAGAAAAAACCTTTTCCTCATAAGAAAAGGAATTTTTACTTATGGAAAAATAACACAAAAAGAAACACTAAGCGGCCAGCTTAGCAAAAAACAGATTTATAAAATACATTTTGAATTCCTTAGTCACGAAGGAAAAATGCAAAACGCATTCATAAAAAGCCATAGGTACACGTGGTCCGACAATGAAAATAGTGAGCCAATTTTATTCGATAAAAAATACCCGGCAAACGCCATATTGTTTAACGCCCTTCCAAAACGGGCATTAAAATTCTTTCTTGGTTTTTAATTCTGCATTTGAATTTCTGAAATTTAATGACACAAATTACTTCATCCAGATATTTTATCGCATGCGCGTCAAGGTAAGTGTTTGAACTGATTTTGACTAAGGGCGATTGCTAAATTTAAAAGCTATTGCTGCTGCCATTTCACACGGGCAATTTCTCTCTTCTGAAAAGCTGTTGCTACTGCTTGCGCTCGCTGCGATCCCCTACTTTTTTCTCTTAAGAAAAGTGATTCTA
>JACMLS010000321.1 GCA_014379485.1 Bacteroidia bacterium
AAAATTCTAACCTATACTTTTTTATTCTTAGTTTTTGTACAAAATTTAAATTCACAAATTTTGCAACCGCCGGATTATAAAAAATTGCGGGAATGGGAATTTAAATTGGAAGGTGAAAAAAACTGGAAACCTTCTGATTTGATTCTGCAAAAAAACTTTTCTTCTTTTTATGGGTACGAAGGTTACGATTCAACCAAAGATCTGCTGCATGGTTCGTATACAGATTCGTTAAAGTGGCTGGAGAATAAAAATTGGGAATTGAGAACCTTTTATAAATTTCCGCCCAACCAGGTTTTGACAAAACATTTAGATCTTTATTTTGAGAGGCTGGATCCATATGCGGAAATTTACGTGAACAACAACTTACTTTACAAAAACCAAAATTATTTTATTTCCAAAACACTTCCTATTGAACAATTCTGCAACATTAAAGACTCAAATGAGATCAGGATTGTTTTTCCCTCACTTACAAAAGCTGCGCTAAAAGAATTTGAGTATGATAAAATGAAACACCCCGCAGACAATGAAGAGGGAGCAACAAAAACGAGTCAATTTGTCCGGAAACCTGCTTATCAATTTGGCTGGGATATTTCACCACGATTTTTAAACAATGGTATTGGAGGCAACGTTTACATTACGGATTGGAGTTATTTTAAGGTTACAGAAGCTTCTTTGAAACAAGATTCCTTAAAAAAGGAAAAAGCAGACTTAACAGCAACATTTATTATTGAAGCAGATTCTGAAATGGATGTAGAAGTAAATACTTTTGATTTTACGAAAAATTTCAAAGACTCTGTAATTCATTTTAAAAAAGGAATGAATAATTTTTCTTTTACGGGATATATAAAAAATCCGGAACTATGGTGGCCCAATGGAATTTATCAGCAACTGGGACAAAAGTCTCCATCACTTTATGGCATTACTTTTTATTTTACCTTAACCAAAAATAAAAAATACCTCTACAGCCAGAGCGTCCATCAAAAAACGGGTTTAAGAAAATTAAAACTTGTAAGGGAGGAAAATTCCTTAGGTGAAAGTTTTTATTTTGAAGTAAACGGAAAAGCCCTTTTTATAAAAGGAACTAATTACGTTCCGGATATTAATACGGAGGACTATTGTTACCACGCAAACCATACATCTTCCGAGCGGTTAATGGGAAATGCTCTCACTGACCTTGAACATTCAGATTATAACATGGTCCGGATCTGGGGAGGTGGCGATTATCCGACAGAATGCATGCTTAATTTTTGTGACCAACACGGAATTCTCATTTGGCAGGATTTTATGTTTTCCGGGAACATGTATCCGGACGACGAGAAGTTTTTAAACAATGTGAAAGAAGAAGCAGAATTTCAGGTAAAACGAATGCGCTCTCATCCATGCCTTGCATTGTGGTGCGGCAACAATGAAATTGATGTGGCCTGGAAAAACTGGGGCTGGCAAAAAAAATATAATTACTCTGTTGGAGATAGTTTGAATCTGATCAATACCTATCAGAAAATATTTTATGGAATTCTTCCAAACGCAATAAGAGAATTTGATCCGGCCGCTTCTTACATTCCCTCTTCGCCCATAAGTAACTGGGGTAAAAAAGAAGAATTTACCCGCGGCGATAATCATTACTGGGGCGTTTGGCACGGCGAACTTCCGTTTGAAACATATTTAGATCACGTTCCAAGGTTTATGAGCGAATACGGTTTCCCATCATTTCCCTCTCTGCATATTGTAAAAAAATATTTTTCCGCAAAAACTTTAAGTCTTAATGATCCTGCAATAAAATTCAGAATGAAAAGTTACAAAGGAAATGAGCTGATAGAAAAATACATGAAAGAGTATTATGGAGAAGCCAGAGATTTTGAAAGTTTTATTTTATTATCTCAACTTCTGCAAGCTTACGCTTACAAATCAGCAATAGAAGCACACAGGCGTGCCAAACCCTATTGCATGGGCACTTTGTACTGGCAGCAAAAAGACAGCTGGCCCTCTGTTTGCTGGAGCACTATTGATTACGATGGAAATTATAAAGCTGCCCAATTCGCCGTAAACAATGCTTACAAACCCATCATACTTTCTGCAGTTAAAGAAAGAGAAAATACCAGCGTATTTATTATTTCTGACCTGATCAAAGACACCACACTTAAAATTCAGATTTCTTTGATTGACTTTTACGGAAAACAAATTTTTGACACTGTCTTTACTAAACTTATAAAAGAAAATTCTTCTGAAAAGATCTTTACAAAGCAAAGCAAAAATTTATTGAACGGAAACGATGAGAAAAGTGTATTCCTGAAAATGAAAATTATTTTTAAAAAAGAATCTTATGAAAACACATTCTATTTTGCAAGAACAAAAGAATTAAATCTTCCGCCACCTTTGTTCACTAAAAAAATAAATTGGAAAAACCGCGAGCTCGTTCTTAAATCTTCAGTTTTAGTTAAAGATGTTTATGTAAATGGAGAAAACAACCACGGAGAAGATTTTTCGATTGAATTTTTTGACCTCCTTCCTGGAGAAGAAAAAAGAATTCATTGGAGCGAAAAAAACCTTCCTAAAATAAAAATTCTTTCTTTTTTTGATCTAATAAAAAAATAACCTCACTGCTCTTTCATCACCCTGTCCTTACCATCAAAGTAAGGGGCCTGCACAGAAAGAACTTTCAACGGAGTTTTAGAAGTTGTTTTAACACCGTGAAAAGTGTTCTTAGGAATAAAGATCACATCGCCTTTTTTAACTAAGAATTTTTTTTCGCCTAAAGTCATCTCACCATTTCCGGCAAGCACCACTACGTGTTCTGCGTGATCAATATGTTTGTGCATTTTTACTTCTGACTTAATAAAGATCACATAACTGCTCACTTCAGCAGTATCTTTGTAAAGAGGACGCGCATAAATATTATCATAAGAAGCAGGAGCCTTTATGGTATCGAGTGAGGAATAATTGTTCTGCGAAACAAGCGTAAGCGAACAAAGTGCAAAGAGGAAAACTAAAATTTTCATATTGATAAAATTAAAATTTCTGAAATCAGGAAGTAATGATTTTCTTTTCTGTATCAAACTCAAAATTCCATTCATCATTCACAAGCAAATAATTCTCATCCAATACGCTTGCGTTAAAAAAATTTGTTCCGTCAATTTCTCTATGTCCGTACCCTTCATGAATATGTCCGAATACGTGAATGACTGGTTTTATTCTATTAACTGCCATCATTAATTCTTCGCAACCCACA
>JACMLS010000322.1 GCA_014379485.1 Bacteroidia bacterium
AAAAAGCGCCCAAATATTTTTATCATCCGTATCTATAATTGCAAAACCCACAATTTCATTTTCAACTTCGCAGAGCCAGCCCTTGCCACTTACCGTTAAGTATTTGATGTAATCTGCTTCGGTAACCAATAAAGGATTGTTGAGCACGTTTTCTTTTACGGCCATTCTGATCCTGTGCAACTCTTTAAAATCTTCTGGCAATGCAACACGAAAATTCATTCGGAAAATATTTTATCGATTAATTGATCGGTCGCAAAAAAAAAAAAAAGAATATAAACGAAGAAAAAACACAACCTCACCAAAACTTTTGACACAAATCGCTTTCAAGTCTCTTATCTCAATGTCTCACATCTCATATCAAACGGTTTTAACCCCGTTTATTTTGCAAAGCCAGCTCAAATGACCTCCATGACTTGATTCGTGACGGATATGATGCATAAGGCAAACTTTTATATTGTCTCCTTTTTGGAATTTTAGATTTATTGAATTTGTTTTTTCAAGGTCTTCATCAATCATTCCCATTAACACATCCATAGATTTTAAATGCACTTCGCCAAAACCATTTATGATCTCGTTTAATGAAGGGTATTCTGCTCTTTGCGGTCTTTCCGAACCGATCCTGAAATGATCTAACCATTTTACACCTGTTCCTTTTCCGGTAATTGCCCTGTAAACCAAAAAATCTTCGGCCCAGGTAAGGTGCGCAATGGTCCATGCGGCAGAATTAAGCGCCTGCCCGTTTACTTCAAATTCTCTGAAATAATCGGTTCCATCCAGTTTACTAAGGTAAAACAGGGTTAAATTACGCACCTCTTCAATGGTTTCAACCAAAATGTCTGTTTTATCTCTCATAACTCGCTTAATTTTATTCAAACATAAACAAATTTGTTAATCATAAAAAATTATTTTTGCAGCAGATAAATTTACATGGTTTTCATTCTTTTAAGCATTCTGTGCAACGTTCTGTTACTTGTTATCCTCAAAAGCTTTGACCGCTTCAGGGTGCATTCTTTTCAGGGAATTGTAATTAATTATTTTGTGGCTGGAAGCGTTGCTTATTTTTTTATTCCTGAAAAGATCAATTTTACAGAACTGATCCATTCGCCCTGGATGAGCGCAAGTCTACCCTTGGGTGCTTTGTTCATCTGCATTTTTTACCTGATCTCATTAACCGCTCAAAAAATAGGAATTTCTGTTGCATCAGTTGCCAATAAAATGTCTGTTGTAATTCCGGTTTGCTTTGCTTTTTACTTTTATAAAGATTCTGCCGGCTGGATAAAAATTGCAGGACTTGTACTTGCGCTCTTTGCTGTATATTTTACCGTTAAAACAGAAAAGAAAACAACGGCAGACAAAAAAAATTCAGGTTGGTTTTTACTTTTGCTGCCGGTACTTACATTCTTAGGAAGTGGCGCAATAGACACGCTTGTAACCTATTCACAAAAAACATATTTAACCAGTCCTTCAGCCACTGCAAAATTCATTGCTTTTTCATTCTACGTGGCAGGATCTATTGGTGCACTGTTTATAATAACGGCTGTACTAAGGAAAAAAATGAAATTTGAACTGAGAAGTATTGTTGGAGGAATTATTTTAGGAGTACCGAATTACTTCAGCATTTATTTTATAATGCTTGCTATAGCCGGAAGCGGACTAGAAAGCAGTGTAATTTATCCGATTGTAAATATGGGCGTTGTATTGGGTTCTGCTTTGTTCGGCGTTTTTATGTTCAGAGAAAAACTTTCTAAATGGAATTATTTAGGGATTTTGTTATCGATCATTGCAATTGCTATGATATCGCTGAAAGAAATTGTTTCTGCTTTAACACACACAAACTAACAACCAATCTTCCACCCTTCCCAAACTTCCAGCCAACTGAAATCAAAAAACGGAAATCTATTTTAGGAAAACAAAATTTTGAATGTTATTTGACGACAGCTACCACACAATAAAAGCTCCCGCAGAAGGAATTTACAAGGAGAAAGGAAGTAAATTCATTGGCTATGCTTTTCCCGTAAAAACAGAAGCAGACTGCAAAGAGATTCTCTTACAATTAAAAAAAGAGCATCACTCTGCCCGCCATCATTGCTACGCATATCGTTTGGGGCCTGACCTGCAAACCTATCGCGCAAATGACGATGGAGAACCGAATAATACAGCCGGCAAACCAATCCTCGGACAAATTCAAAGCAAAGGCCTTACAAATATTTTAATTGTGGTAGTAAGGTATTTTGGCGGAACTTTACTGGGCGTTGGCGGATTAATAGTTGCATACAGATCAGCTGCAGCAGAAGCAATTGCAAATGCAGAAATAGTAGAAGAGCAAATTCTGTTTTCATATTCACTTACGTTTAATTACGAAAACATGAATGATATAATGCGCATTCTGAAAGAAAACCATTGCAAAATAATTTCGCAGGACTTTGGTGATGAAAATAAAATTTCTTTTTCAATAAGAAAATCCCAATCAGAAAAGGCAGAAAACTCAATAAGAAAAATTAAAGGAATAATGCTTAATTTTGGCGGAACTAAATGAAAGTTAGTTGTTAGTCGTTTGTCGTTTTTTTTAACGTTCTGGGTTTGTTAGGTTTTTCCAAACGAACCGAACGAGAAACGACTAACGAACAACGAAACGACAACAAACGAAAAACGACTAACGACTAACGAACAACTATATTTATGACCAATTTCTCCCTGCTAAAACAAATGTGTTCCATTCACGCCCCCAGCGGAAGTGAAGGACCAATGACTGATTTTCTTCTTAATTATATTGAGAAAAACAAAAAGAAATGGAAACACCAGCCAAAAATTTACAGCGGCGATGGTTTTCAGGATTGTGTAATGCTGGTATTTGGAAAACCACGCACCGCCATTTTTGCGCATATAGATAATATTGGTTTTACAGTTCGCTACAACAAAGGCCTTGTAAAAATAGGCGGCCCCAGAACAAAAAATGGTTATGAACTTACAGGTCAGGACTCTAAAGGAAAAATCGATTGTACTTTAAAAGTAAAAAAAGATAAAAAATCTCACATAGAGAAACTTGAATACCGCGCTAAGCGAGAAATTGAACGCGGTACTCCACTCTCCTTTAAACCAAATTGGCGCGAAACAAAAACGCATGTGCAATGTTGTTATATGGACAATCGCCTTGGAGTTTACAATGCGCTGAAAGTTGCAGAAACTTTAAAAGACGGCATTATTTGTTTTACCTGTTACGAAGAACATGGAGGCGGAACAGTTTCATTTCTTCAAAAATTTATTCAAAAAAATTATAACGTAAGTCAGGCGCTTATATCTGACATTACCTGGATTACGGAAGGGGTAAAAGACGGTAAAGGTGTTGCTCTTTCTATGCGCGACAGTCTTATTCCCCGACAAAAATATGTTGAGAAAATAATTATTCACGCAAAAAAATCTAAAATTCCTTTTCAGCTTGAAGTAGAAGGAAGCGGAGGCAGTGATGCAAAAGAACTGCAAATGGCAGAATATGCCTGGGACTGGATCTTTATTGGAGCCCCCGAAGACAATGTACACAGCCCCGATGAAAAAGTAAACAAAAAAGATATTGCCGGAATGATCTCTTTGTATGAATACCTGATGAAAGAATTGTGAGTTCGTTAGTCGTTCGTCGTTCGTTCATACCCTAACAAACCCAAAACGTTCAAAAAAAACGACTAACGACTAACTACCTAGTTAAACTCTCTCTCATCAATCCCCTTCGTCCCTTTCCCTCGTCCTTCGTCCCTTTTTATTATCTTTGCCCTCATGTCTCAAAACAGAATAGTAATTGAAGCCGGAAAAGAAAACAAGACGTACTGGAAAGATATCTGGACTTTCAGAAGTCTTTTTTATTTTTTAGCATGGCGAGATATTTTGGTGCGTTACAAGCAAACAACTATTGGTTTGGCCTGGGCTTTGATTCGCCCGTTTTTAATGATCGCAGTTTTTGGAAGTGTAAACATGATCTTAATGGGTCAGGATAAAAATCCGCACGGTGTTCCGGTTTTTATTTTAATAGCTGCTGCCATTCTTCCATGGAATTTTTTCTCAACCGCTTTTAGTGAGTGTTCCAGTTCTTTGGTTGCCAATTCAAATCTTGTTTCAAAAGTTTATTTTCCAAGATTAATTGTACCGGCAAGTACTGTTATTGTTTGTTTAATTGATTTCTTTATTTCTTTTGTCATCATTATTGGTTTAATGATCTATTACCAGTTTTTTCCGGGCTGGCAAATTCTTTGGCTGCCTGTTTTTCTTTTAATGGCGCTTGTTACAGCACTTGGAACGGGCATTTATTTTTCTGCACTTAACGTAAAATTCCGCGATTTCCGTTACATCATTCCTTTTATGGTTCAGTTTGGTTTATACATTTCGCCGATCATGTTTACCAGCCAGTTCATTTATGATCATAAAAGCATTCCGCAGTTTGTAAAATACATTTATTCCATGAACCCCATGGTAAGTGTAATTGATGGTTTCCGCTGGTGTTTGAATGGTGACGCAATACAATTTCACTGGGTAGAATTTTCAATTTCTGTTTGTATCAGTTTATTTTTTCTTGTGATCGGAATTATCACCTTCCGCAAAATGGAAAAAGGATTTGCAGATGTGATCTAGTTCTAAAAAACTGAATCCAATTACAATCAATTGCCACGAATTACATTTTCCCTACCCCTTAACTTCTAAAATCGCTTTAAGGTCTTCTAATAAAATTTTCTTATCGTCGTTTTTTGCAATGGCTTCTTCAAGTTTTTCTTTCGCAATTTTTAAAATCTCTTCAGGAATCTTTTCTTCCATGCTTTCAATTACCGTAATTGCTTCGAGCGTTACGAGGTAATCTGCAGAAAGAGTGAGGTACATAAAAAAATCAAAGAATCTTGAAAAATCAAGACCACATTCCCAGCAAGCCGCAACTAAAACGGCCCTGTGTTTTAAAAATTCGGGTTGGGCAACCGCTTCCAGCAAAATTTCTTTGCCTTCAAATTCCTTTATGAGTTTTAATGCTTCATCCTTACTTTCCCTGTCGCCTAATACAAAAAGATCAACAAGTTCTTTAACACGGTTCTTGTTTTTCTTCGAAAACTCTTCGGTATTTACTAATAGCGTGCTGTATTTATTTTCATCGTAAAACTTCTCGGCGTCTTTTTCATCCATAAAGGGATTAATGTCGTCTGTGCTCATGTTTCTGAATTTTGCGGCAAAGATACAAATTGGGATTGTTTCTCGCTAAGCCGCAAAGACGCTAAGTTCTTTCTGAGAGCCTCCAAAGTACAAATCTTAACAGTTGGGTGTGAATATCACTTTTGCGGTTTAAATCAAGCTAGGGATTCTTTGATTTACTTAGCGTATAATTTCAGCAAAATGAAGGTACATTTTATTGCCATTGGAGGAAGTGCGATGCATAATATGGCATTGGCGCTGAAGAAAAAAGGATTTGATGTTACGGGTTCTGACGATGAAATAAACGAACCAAGTAAAAGTCGCCTGGCTGCCCTGAGAATTTTACCGGCAGAGATCGGCTGGTTTCCGGAAAAAATTACTGCTAACATTGATGCTGTTATTTTAGGAATGCATGCACGCGCAGAAAATCCTGAACTGGTACGCGCAAAAGAACTTGGTCTTAAAATATATTCTTACCCCGAATATATTTACGAATCTACAAAAGATAAAACCCGCGTGGTAATTGGTGGCAGCCACGGAAAAACCACCATTACTTCAATGATCCTTCACGTATTAAAACACTGCAACAAAGATTTTGATTATATGGTGGGCGCACAATTAGAGGGTTTTGACACCATGGTTAAACTTACCAAAGAAGCGCCAATTGCAATTATTGAAGGCGATGAATATCTTGCTTCGCCAATAGACCGCCGACCAAAATTTCATTTGTACAAACCCAACATTGCACTCATAAGTGGAATTGCCTGGGATCACATCAACGTTTTTCCGACTTTTGAAATGTATGTTGATCAGTTTAAGATTTTTATTGAATTGGTTGAGGATAAGGGACGACTTATTTATTGTGAGAACGATAAAGTACTGAAAGAACTTGCAGAAAAAACTTCCTGTAAAGGAAAAAAACTCCCCTACTCTGTTCCGCCCAACGAAATTGAAAACGGAATTACTAATTTAATTGTAGAAGAAAAAAAAATTCCATTGAAAATTTTTGGAGAACATAATTTAATGAATTTACAAGGAGCAAAATTAGTTTGCGAAGGTTTGGGAATTTCTTCAGAAGAATTTTATGAGGCGATAAAAACTTTTAAAGGCGCAGCCAAAAGATTAGAAGTGGTAAAACAAACTGCTGATTTTTCTTTCTACAAAGATTTTGCGCACTCTCCTTCCAAACTAAAAGCAACTTTAGAAGCGGTAAAAAAACAATTTCCAAACAGAAAATTAGTTGCGGCTATGGAACTGCACACCTTCAGCTCTCTGAATGAAAATTTTCTGAAAGAATACGAAGGAGCAATGAACGGAGCCGATGAAGCAATTGTTTATTTTAATCCGCACACCATAGAGCACAAAAAATTAAAGCCGATCACCATAGAACAAGTCAGAGAATGTTTTGGAAGAAAAGACATTGAAGTGCTTACTGTTTCTAAAAACGTAACAGACAAATTAAAATCTCAATCCTGGAAAAATAAAAATTTACTGATGATGACTTCAGGTAATTTTGATGGGGTTGATTTTGCGAAGTTGGGAGAAGAGTTGGATGTTAGTCGTTAGTCGTTTTTTCGTTTGTTGTTGTTTCGTTTTGTATATGTTCGATTTTTCATGAAGTTTTTCTTACTTCTGGTCGTTTTTTTTTTTTCACCTTCATCTAATAAGCTTAACTTGCTTAACAATAATTAGTGCTATTAAAGAGTTTTGAATTAGATTTATTTAACTTAAGTCTTCTTAAAACACTCACTATGAAAAAAATCAAATTCGCTTTATTTTATGTTATGCTTTCATTTTGCATTATTTCAAATTCGCAAACAGTAAACAGTGTGCCTACAAGCGGAAACGTGGGAATGGGTACAATGACTCCTGCTGTAAAATTAGAAGTTGTTGGTGACACAAAATTAGGTGGTGGTATGACCGTAGATTCTGCAGTAATAATGAAAGACTCTCTAACTGTTGTTGGCGATAGTAAATTAAAAGATGTTTTAATTGATGGTAATGTTGATATAACTGGCAATGCAAAAGTTTCTGGTACACTTATATTAAAAGATCAGTTTAATTTTTCAACTGATTATAGTGTTAAATATATACCAACTGTGGGTACACAACCAAGTTATACTTTGTTTGGACCAGTAGATCCAATTGTTGTTCCTACACCGGGTGGCCCAACACCTGGCCCGGGTCCTGCACCAAATTTACCTTGGTGTTGGCCACAGATTAATAATGTAAATGCTTTTAATGGTATGATGGTTGGTTACAAAATTACTTCGCAAAATACTGTTGGGGCAATTAATATGGGTTTTGATGGCGCACATTCAATTATAGAAGCAATGAGTAATGATGGCGACCAATCTGCAGCAGGCTTACTTATGAATTGGTATTGCGGCAGAGATATTTATATGTGTACGGGTGCTGCAGGTGGTGTTGTATCTGCTGGTAAAAATTTTGAAGTAGGTTTGCCAACCAGAGATGTTACAGTTGCAACTAACATTAAGGCAACAGATTTAGTGGCAATGCAAATTACAAATTCATTTACAACAGACGGAAATTATTCTATAAAAAATATTGTAAACAGAAATCTTACAAAAGCTTTTGCGGTGTTGAATAATTCAAGTGGATTACCATTTGAAACCTTTACTGTAAATGGCAATGGAAGTACAAGTATTCAATTACCATCTGGAACTATTGTCGGAACAAAAGCATTTATTTCCGGTTACGATTT
The DNA here is from genome assembly GCA_014379485.1 of Bacteroidia bacterium. Lineage (GTDB taxonomy): Bacteria > Bacteroidota > Bacteroidia > B-17B0 > Aurantibacillaceae > AM-1111. The sequence goes on from JACMLS010000322.1 coordinate 7,886, forward strand.
GTCAGGCCAATTTCTCGAAACTTTTTCAGTAAAAAAGGAAGGTTTAACGGAAATAAATATTTATAGCTCTGTACCGACAAACGCGTTTAAAATTTTTGATTTTTATTCTCAAAAAGTGAATTTTGAAATAAAATCTAACGGCTATGTGTGGGCCAGAAGATTTGAAGTAACCATGAATAATTTTCCGGATTATGTTTTTAATACCAGTTATAAGAAAAAAACTTTGTATGAGGTTGAAACCTTTATTAATGTAAATGGCCATTTAGAAAATATGCCAACAGCGGAAGAAGTTGAGAAAACAGGCGCCGACTTAGGGGAGATTTCGCGAGTGAACGTGGAGAAGACGGAAGAAATATTTTTG
>JACMLS010000323.1 GCA_014379485.1 Bacteroidia bacterium
GCAAAATTTTTCAGGTCAATCTGTGTTTGCTGATTTGTGATGTTCTTTTTATCGAGCAATTTTCCTTCTACACTGTAAACTGTATAGCTCAACTGAGAAAGATCTGTTTCTTTAATAGAAAGCATAATTCCTGATGTGGTAGGATTTGGAAACACAACAGCCTCAAGTTGTATGCTTGTTTCAGAAAGTCCACCTAAGGTTAGAATTTCGTAAGGTTGCTGTACACCCTGGTTGGCTGTTCCGCCGGCGCCGGTTTGTACAATGTAATCTACCTGGCCAATGGAGTAGCTTGCAGAGCCACCGCTGCCTGTAGCGTCACCACCGCCTGCTGTGGTATTGTTCTGGGCTCTTATACCAAAGCTTGTCACTACCAAAAAAGCAGCGGCAGCAAAATAGGTTTTGTTTTTTTTCATTTTCAATAAAATTAATTGCATTTAGGGTTTGGAAAGATAAGTTTATATTCAGACAAACCGTATTTTTTTTTGAAATCAGTGGTTTCCCACTATAAGCCTTTTAAATTAAGAAAACCTTTTAAATAAAAAAAACGGGGGCATAAATTTATTCATTACAATGAAAGCAGAATAAAAACCCAAATTAATTTTAAGCCGGGCAGGAGACACTATACCGCTAAGTCATACATCACTTTTTCCATTTCCATCACATCTAAGCTGTAATAATCAAACTCTACAGCAACTTTTGCTTTTACTTTGTAGATGGCTTTACCGCGAAATGGAAATTGTTCTGTTACTTTTGGAAAATGAACTGTGTCGAAAAAATATCCTTTGCTGTCTAAAAATGTTCCGAACATCATGTGATCTCCTTTTTTTGTGGTGGCGTATTTTACCGTTACAAAATAACCAATGATCTCAATTATTTTTCCGAGATAGGCAGGAATGTCTTCTGCGTTTAGCGGATATGCTTCAGGATTTTTCAATAACGAAAAAGGAGATTGCAATGGAAAGCCAAGTATTTCTATTTCATCAATAGCATCGTCGTATTTTCCGTTGTGAAGTTCGGGCAAATTAAATTCCAATGGTTCTGCCGGAAACAATTCTTCGCCTGCATGAATTTTTTTCTTCTCAAGTTCCGGCGAAGTATAAATTTCCCACATTAATTCTTTTTTTGATTTACCGCAAAAACGAAATGCACCTACACGAATGAGCAAACGTAATTGTTCAGCAGAAATTCTTACGCGCTTCATAAAATCAAGCAAATTCAAAAACTCTCCTCCCCTGCCCCGCTCCGTCAATATCATCTCTACAGATTTTTGCCCGAACTCTGCCATGTGTGCAAAGCCAAGAAAAATTTCATCGCCATAAATGCAGGTAGCAGAATCGCTTTTGTTTACACAGGGTGCTTTAATTTTTCCGCCCGCCATTCTTGCTTCGTGTACATAATATTCTGTACGATAAAATCCACCGAAATTATTTATTACACCCACCATAAAATCTATAGGGAAATGCGCTTTTAAATATAAACTCTGGTAACTTTCAACTGCATAAGAAGCGCTGTGCCCTTTAGAAAATGAATATCCCGCAAAACTTTCTATCTGCCTCCATACTTCTGCAGTTACATCATACGTGTACCCTTTTGCAATACAATTCTCAAAAAATCTTTTTCTTATAATGGCAAACTCATCACGCGTACGGAATTTGCCGGACATACCCCTGCGTAACATATCTGCTTCGCCCAAACTCAGTCCGGCAAAATAATGTGCAACTTTTATAACATCTTCCTGATAGACCATTACACCGTAAGTTTCTTTCATCAACTCTAAAATTTCTGCCGGAACGTTTGATGTGTATTGAAGATTCGGGTTGTTGAACCGCAAAATATATTCGCGCATCATACCCGAACTTGCAACACCGGGGCGAATAATGGAACTTGCTGCTACCAAAGTAATATAATCGCGCGCTTTTAGTTTTTTCAGTAACATGCGCATGCCCGGAGATTCTACATAAAAACAGCCCATACATTTTCCGCTGTAAATGAGATCTGCAATTTTAGGGTCTTGTTTGAATTTTTTTATATCATGAATATCAATATCTACTCCGTGATTTTTTTTAATGATGTCAACTCCTTCGCGGATATGACCAAGACCGCGCTGACTAAGAATATCGAATTTGTATAAACCAATATCTTCTGCCTCAAGCATAGAAAATTGTGTAAGCGGAAATCCTTTAGGCGGCATGCTTGTTGCCGTGTAATAATTAATATGTTTTTCTGAAATTAAAATTCCGCCGGCGTGTATGCTCAGGTGATTCGGAAAATCGTGAATGTAATTACTGTAAGTATTAATAAGCCCTGAAATATTATCAGGCGTATCCGGATGTCTTTTATTTTCTACGATAGAATCTATTTCTTCTTTAGGCAAACCAAAAACTTTTCCTAACTCACGTATTACCGCATTTGCCTGGAAAGTGCTGTACGTAGCCAGCAATGAGGTATGCTCCTTTCCGTGTCTGTTGAAAATATAATTAATAATATCATCACGGTCTTTCCATGAAAAATCAATATCAAAGTCAGGCGGATTTTTACGATACGGATTTATGAAACGTTCAAAATACAGATCAAGCTCAATCGGATCTACATCTGTAATACGCAGACAATAGGCTACAAGAGAATTTGCACCACTTCCACGGCCTACATAAAAATAATTTTTTCTTCGCGCATATCGTACAATATCCCAATTGATCATAAAGTATGAACCGAAACCAAGTTCATCTATCATTTTCAACTCCTTCTCTACCCTTTCCAGAATTATTTTTGAAGGTGCATTTCCGTAACGGTATTCCAACCCGCGCATACATTCGCTGCGCAACAACTGGCGGTCCGCAAATTTGCTTCCGGTAAAAGCTTCCTTGTTTTTTTTATCCCAGATCACAAAGGCCCACATGC
>JACMLS010000324.1 GCA_014379485.1 Bacteroidia bacterium
CCAAATGATTTTTGAATTTCTCTGTAGGCTTCGTCGTATTTATTCTGCCTGGTATAAAAGTACGAGATCTGAAAAGGTATAATACAACTTGCCGGAAGTACCAGCTGGCCCTGTTGCAGAATTTTTATTCCCTCCTCAATTTTAGCGGGGTCGTTTGCCATTCCGCTTACTCTTGTAGTATAAAAATTCAGATCTTTCGCGTCACAAACCACTCCTGCTTCACTTCCAAAAATTGCATAGGTAAGCGAGTCTTCGTTTGTTTTTAACTTTGTAAATCCGTAATTAATACATCCGCAAAACGCATCTATCATTCTTGCATTACGATAAAACAGTGCGCGGAATAAATGCAAAACTGCCACCTTATCGTTTTTTGCACAAACAGAATCAATAGTTTTTATTTTGCCGGTAGTATCTCCTTTACTTGCATCTAAAACAGCTTTTAACACAATAGATTTTGGATTTGCAGGTTCAATTTTAAAACACCTATCTGCATACCTGAACGCGGCTGTATTTTCTGCCATTGCAGATTGAATTAAAAAATTCAAAAAGCAGGCATCGTAATTATTTTCGTTGAGTTTAAGCGCAGCGTACACATTTTCTTTTGCAAGCGGAAGATAGCCTAATCCGTAATAACATCTTGCGCGCAGTACATAATTGGCTGCATTCGGAGAAAATGCAATTCCTTTATTGAGATTGCTGAAATTTTCAATACTGTCTTTGGTTGAACCAAGGGTAATGCTTGCTTTAGTAATATAATAATCTCCGTTTGTGCCGTTAAGTGCAATGGCTTTATTGATCCAAAGCGTTGCGCTGTCTTTTTTTTCAAGCTGCAGGTAAGCTTTAGAAAGATTCATCATGCAATCTGAGCAATCTGCAGATTTCGATATTATTTTCTGATATTCTGATATTGCGTTTCGTGTATCTTCTTTCTTCAGATAACAGAAAGCACGGAGACGTAAAAATGCAGCGTTCTTTTTATCTGACTTAAGCATGCTGTTGCAGGTCTCAAGTGCGGCATCATACTGTTTTAGTTGAATAAGAGAGTCTGTGTAGTTTTCCGTGTATTTTATTTTTTGAGAAAAACAAACAGATCCGGTTAACATAAAAAGAACAAACAGTTGAAATTTAGAGGAGAAGATTTTCATTTTTTATTGGTTGATTTTAAGAGTTGTAAAGGTAGAAAAAAAAAAGTCAGGCTTTTTGATGGTAAAGGTTGGTGTGCACGACAAATCTCCGTTTATGCTCTCGCTAAGGCGCTGAGACGCTAAGGATTTTTCCGGGGCTAATCCCCACCATCCCTTCTTAGCGGCTTTGCGTCTTAGCGAGATGAAACCATTCGGAAATTTGCGCCATTTGCGGCAAAAAAGGGAGCCGGTTTTTCTGTTTAAAATCATTTCCCTATTCGTTCTTTGCGATGAATTTTGCCGTAATTTTACAGAATGATTTGCAGGACCAAAAGGATATTTACTTATCTGATTATTTTACTGAGCCCCTTTTCTTTTTTTGCTCAGGAAAAAAAAGCTGAGCACGAAAAATAGAAGGGTTCGCTTTATTTATTGTGGGGTTACAACCGCGATTTTTATGCTAAAAGCACTTTGCATTTCAAAAACGATGGAGCTCCCGATTTACAGAATCAATACGGTACATACGACTTTAAAGTGTATAATGTAAAAGCCCACGACCGGCCTGATTTTAACGGAATACAAGATCTTGTAAACATTACTATTCCCCAATTCAATTTCAGGATCGGATATTTTTTTAATAATAAAAGAGATGAGGGAATAGAATTGAATTACGATCACGCCAAATATGTGGTAGATGACTGGCAGACTGTAAGAATGAAAGGTTCTGCTTTTGGAAGGCATTTTGATAACGACACTATTTTAGATCCTGCCAATTTTCATTTTGAGCATACTGACGGTGCCAATTTCTGGAACTTTAATTATGTAAGAAGATGGAATTTGCTGAAGAGTAAAAATGAAAAGTATAAATTAAATTTTATAGGCCGTGCCGGATTAGGATTTGTAATGCCGCGAACAGATATAACTATTTTCGGGAACCGTGTAAACAACAACTGGAAAATTGCAGGAATGTGTGCCAATACAGAAATGGGATTGCGCGGAGAATTTTGGAAGCACCTTGTGTTAGAATTTACCGGTAAAGCAGTTGCCGCAGATTATGCTTCTTGTCTGGTACAAGGAAAAGGAAACGGTAAAGCCTCTCACTTTATGCTTGCCGCAGAATTGATAGGGAATATCGGCTATCAGTTTTAACGTAAAAAGTTTTCGGTTTACTGACTTCAGTTTGTTGTTAGTCGTTAGTCGTTTTTTTTGAACGTTCTGGGTTTGTCAGGTAATACAACAGCAACAAACAACTAACGAACAACAACTAACGATCAACGATTAACGAACAACGATTAACGAACAACGAACAACGACTAACGAACAACGACTAACGAACAACGATTAACGTTTAATTTGTTTCTGTCTCTCCTTAGCTGCTTGCTCTAATCTTTGTGCCCAGCCAGATTTTGCTTTGGCAGGTTTTTTCATTGCCGCATCCACTTCTGCGCGGAGTTTTGTATCGCTGATCAGTTTTCTTAATAAAAGGTTTTGTAAAATGTTTATTACGTTGGCCACAAAATAATACCAGCTTAATCCTGCGCTGTAGCTGTTCATGAAACTTAAAAAGATAAAAGGCATAAAGTACATCATGAATTTCATACCCGGCATACCTGCCTGCTGATTCGGGAACATTTTTTGCTGGTAGAATGTAAATGCAAGTGTAGAAGCAAACATTAAAATCGCAAATAAACTTACGTGGTCTCCGTAACCGGGTACATTAAAGCTAAAATCTTTAATGGAATCGTAAGTAGAAAGATCGTCAGACCACCAGAAACCTTTTTGTCTCAGCTCTATTGCTGCCGGAAAAAATGCGAACAGTGCAATCAATACAAACATCTGAAAGACGAGTGGCAAACATCCGCTGAACGGACTGACCCCTGCCCTTCGGTAGAGCGCCATTGTCTCTTGTTGTTTTTTTACCTGGTCGCCGTCTTTACCGTATTTTTCTGTGATCGCATCAATTTCGGGCTTCAGTACTTTCATTTTTGCAGATGATTTGTAAGTCATCCATCCGATTGGTAAAAGCAATATTTTAATAATGAGGGTAAGAATAAGAATTACCCAGCCAAAACTCATTCCGGTGTTTTTAAACAAACTAAAAACAGGCGCAACAAGTAATTTATTAATGTAACTGAAAACACTCCAGCCCATTGGAATCATTTTTTCCAGACCAATATCATAATCACTCATAGTTCCGTAGTGATTTGGTCCGAAATAATATTTTAAGCTGTATGATTTTTTTTCTCCGGGTGCAGGTAAGGTTAATTTTACCCTGTTGTATTTTACGTATTTAGAATCGTAAGAGGTTTTTATGTTCTCATTCATCCCATAATTTTCCTGAACAAGGTGCGTGCCTGTAAAAACATCGTTGTTATTAATAAGAGCACTTGTAAAAAACTGTTGTTTCAGAGCCACCCATTTCAATGCCGCTTCATCAGTACTGTCTTTTTCTTTTGTGGGTGTCATGTTATCATCCTTATCTGCTCCGGTCATATAATAAATAGAGCCGGTTTCTCTTTCTTTTTTAATGTGCAGTTCCTGCGATGGAAAACGCATCCACCAATGCAAATCAACCGGTGCACCTACGGTAAGAATAGAATCCATATTCACAAAATTGATGTTGTAGCCCAGCATATAATCGTTTCCTTTTAAAGAGTAAACGTATTCTATATAGCTTCCGGCTCTTGCAAGCG
>JACMLS010000325.1 GCA_014379485.1 Bacteroidia bacterium
ACTTCTTTAATTTCTTCGCCTTTCTCTATCATAAGCTCATTATCGCTTTTGCAGTACCATTTTATTTCGAGATTGGTTTTAATGCTTTTGAAAAGCACCAGGATCTTGATTATTATTTTTGATGTGGCTGTGTTAAAATACAACCAATTAAATTCAACCAGAGTATTTTCTTTTGGATTGGTTTTATACAATTCAATATATTCTAAAACAGCTTTGTAAAAATCATTTACGTTTTCGGGATATGATTTTCCTGAAAAATTAAAAACACCTGTTGCAGCGTTAAAATTAATTGCGGGTGTTTCTGCAGCTGCGGCAATAATCAATGGCTCCATATTTTTTAAGGATTTATTTTTATTGAAAAAAATACTTCTTTCTCAGGGGTTTCAATAAACTCATAAGTAAAATTGGTTCCTGAATTTCTTGCTATTTCCAAAAGCCCAAGCCCGCAATTTCCTTCTTCGGTAATTTCAGGCTCTACCAGTTTCTTCTTATAAAGCTTAACAATTTCTTCAAAGCTTTTTGATTTTACAAAATCAATGCTGCTCTTAAATGATGTGAGATTCTCTTTTTCAATAAAATTTCCGCATTCAATTACAAAACCCTCAGTAGATTCGCTGATAGAAAAAATTCCCTCCTTAGATCCGTTGATCATTTTTCCGTGCTTGGAAACATTCTGCAACACTTCAATTAATGTAATAATACTCTTTACATTTTTTGATGAGAGTGTGCCGGACTCTATAAAATTATTCTGCAGCATTTCAATCAGCGATGAAATAGAATCTTTTGAAAAATCTCCTTTGTAAAGAATGAGAATATTTTTTTTAACTAATTGGTCGTAAAATTCTTTTATTGCATCTATATTGATCTTTGCTGTACTATTTTCTTTATTGTTCACTATCTCCAGCCCAAGAAAAAATTCTGAATGATCTTTGGTTAAAGGATTAAAATGATTTTTAAGCGGAAGGCCCGATTTTCTTGCCATATCAATTAAGCCAAGTCCTGCCCCACCCTTACTTGAGAACTCCTGGTGCTCCAGCAATTCATTATGCAATTTTTTTAATTCATCGCCTCCTAAAGAATTTACCTGTGTTATTTTCTTTTCCAGATCCTCAACGTATTGATTCATTATTAAATTGGACGAAGACAAGACCACCCTGTCTTCAAAAACGTTGATCTGAAAAAAATCTTTATGATTAGCGACTGTTATTTTCTCAGCCTCCTTTGCCCCACCATGTCTTACCACATTCTGAAAACACTCTGCAATTAAAAAAGAAACTTTATTCTTTAATTTACTTAACTGGTTAGCGCTGCCCAGATAATTCTCACTTAAGCCAATAAGTTTGTCAGTAATCTCATCATTGAATGAACCAAGGTAAGACAAACAGATTTTTTCTTCCTTTAAATATTCATAAAGCTGATACATGATTCTCTGGCTAATCGTTAGTAAAAACAGAATATAAAGATAATATAAAGTTTAAAACTCACTATAAGCCATATCCCTCAAGAACCAAGGGGCATTTGTTCCGTTTTTTACCCGTGCGCATTAGTTTGTCTATCTGCTGTAGTGCTTTCTTTACCAAACGTATTACGGAATAGTAAAATTTATTTGTGTTGAAGAAGTCGCTGTTCCCTGAGCACCAAGCGTAAAAGTAGTATTAGTTGTACTCAGCCAATCGCCGCTGCTTGAAACATTGTTTCCGTCTGCATCATACAGCGCATACAAATAATAGGTGCCGGGGTGCATGTAATTAAAAACAAAACTCTGGTCTGTTGCAGAAAGCACAACGTAGCGCGACCTGTATTTTAAATTGGCAGCAAGAAATGTTATGCCGGAAAATAAAGGTTGTGTGGTAATGATAAGAAAAGTTTTTTTACTTGCATTAGGCGTGTATGTTGCAGCATAAGTGTAATTAATTGTTGCCTGACCTAAATAAGGTTGCTGACTTTCTGTATAAGGATCGCTGCCGCCAATAGAATAATAAATGGCTTCTGTCTGCATTGCAAATGTTGAAGAAAAATCTTTTGTGAGTGTTTTTTTCGGAAAATTAAAATTTGTAACAGCAGCTGCGCAGGAAGTGGTGTCCTGAAGTTTTGCATTCCAGCTCATGTGCAAGCTTGCGGTTGAAAGCGTGTTGTAAACGTTTGTGTAGGTTTTCATGATCAAACTATCATTCCGAAAAATCACAGTGGTGTAAGCTCTGCTCTTACCATTAACCACTTCTGTAAAACGATAAAATGATTGTGTGGTGGTTTCTGAAACACTGTCAGCTAAAAAATATGCTACGCGTGCTTGTCCGCCAAATGAACCACCATTACGAAAACAAACCCTGTACTGATTGTTGTATTTCGCAATAAAATAACTCATATGTATATCGTTCAAAGTATCCAATTCGTTTTTTGCAGAGATCTGATTCTCTGAAATGGGTCTGAAATCAACGATCCATTCCGGATAGCTGCCAAGACCTGTTGTAGAACTTACCGGCCCGTTCCAGATTCCTTTTATTTTATTAAGCAAACCAAAACCATAAGTGTTGTTGATGTCTGCATACGGATCAGCAGGCGAATTTGTCTGAGGGGGGTCTCCGGCATTGTCATCTTTTTTACATAAACTAAAAGTAAAAAGTACAATTGCAGAAATGATCAATAACGAATAAGAGATTTTTTTTTCCATTACTTATATTTTTTAAACAACAACGAGCCCGTTTGTTCCGGACTCGTTGTTGCAATTATTTATTTTCTTCAAAACAGCAAAAGCGTTTTATTTTACAACTGTTACATGCCCCACATAACTTTTCTTTTCTCCCATAAGTGAGCGCACTTTTATTTTCCACACATACACATCCATTTGCACAACATCTGCTTTGCCTTGTACTTTTCCGTCCCAACCTTTGGTCCACTCGGTCGTTGTAAAGATCATGTTTCCCCAGCGGTCATAGATCCACATCTGGTAATGCTCTGTATCTACACCAACACCTTGAGGATAAAACAATTCGTTTATTCCGTTTCCGCCAGGTGTAAATGCGTTGGGAACATAAATTACAAATTCAGGATCAATAACAACCGGATGCAAAATTGTATCTGTGCAACCAAAATCTGTAACAACAATTAAACTTACATTGTACGTTCCGGCAACTCCGTAATTAAAAGCAGGGTTTTGTAAAATTGAAGAACTGTCTGTTGGATCTCCGAAAGACCAGTTCCAGCTCACAATAGTTCCGTTGCTGCTTTGATCTGTAAAATAAACCAGCGGATTTAAATCTGTAACAGGTATGGGCGCCCAGTTAAATGCAGCAACAGGTTGCGGATAAACTGTTACAATATTATTATCAGTAACAGATGCAGTACACCCGTTTATATCTGTAATGTTTAATGTTGCACCATAAGAACCGGCATTCGGAAAACAAATGGTGGGCGCGCATAATGCTGAGGTTTGCTGATCAGAAAAAATCCAGCTGCAATTTGCACTTGCAGGGGTACTGTTGGCAGTAAAAGTTCCGCACCATGGCTGGCAGGAATCTGGCGGAGCAGTAATAGAAATTACAGGCGCAGGATTTACTGTTACAATTACCTGGTCGCTTACCGGTGCTGTGTTGCAACCATCAGTGAGTGTTACAGTGTAAGTTGTAGTTGTTGCAGGTGTTGATGTTACTGCAGGGCCTGTTGTTGGTGTAGTGCCTGTTGCCCATGTATAAGTAAGTACATTGTTTCCTCCTGAACCCACAGCTGTAAGATCTGCTGTTTGTCCTGAACAAATAATAAGATCTGCGCAGGCAACTACATTTAAAGGGCCTGCAACGTTTACAGTTACACTTGCAGTTGCTGCCGGACAATTATTTGCATCTGTAACAGAAACCGTGTAAGTTGAATTTACAACAGGTGAAACAGAAACAGATTGTGTGTTTGTTGGAGTTGTTCCACCTGTCCATGTATAAACATAACCACCATTACCGCCGCCCGGACTTGAATTTAATGTTGCGCTTTGCCCTAAACAAACCGGCCCTGCGGGTGCAATTGAAATGGTAATAGGAGTTGGTTGTGTTATTGTTACGTTTACCGGTGTTGCGCAGTTGTTTGCATCAGCAACAGTACACACATAATTTCCTGCGCATAATGTTGTCGGATTATTTCCGGTGGCGGCCGGAGCCCATGAATAAGTATAGGCAGGTGTTCCGCCATTAGGTGTAATTAATACTGCTCCGTTACAAGCTGCATTACAATTTGCATTTACAATGTTTGATGCAACTGCAGTAACAGCTGTTGGTTGGGTAACTGATGTGGTTGCAGTAGCTGTACATCCTGCCGCATCAGTTACTGTAACATTATAATTTCCGGCGCAAACATTTGATACGCTTGCGGTTGTTGCTGCGTTACTCCAGCTATATGAATAGGTTGCAAAAGGGCCTGTTGCAGGATTTGCAAGAACAACTAATTGTCCGTCACAAAGTCCGTTGCATGTTGTAGCAAAACCTCCTGCTGCCAAAACAATTGTTGGCGGAACTGTAATAATAACTGTATCAGATCCGGTACAACCTGCATTGTTTGCGTTTACTGTAAATGTTTGTGTTGCAGAAGCTGTTTGTGAAATAGAAGCACCGGGTAAATTAACAGGCTGCCATGTATACGATGTGCCTGCGGGGCCTGTTGCTGTTAATGTAAAATTTACTCCGTTACAAACGGTTGCATTTAATCCTGCATCAACAGCTAAGTTGTTACTTACTGTTACACTTGTTGTGCCTGTACACGTTGTTGTACCTGAAGTTGCTGTTACTGTATAAACTCCTGACATAGCAAGTGTAGCCCCACCTATTGTTGGATTTTGTAAAGTTGAATTAAATCCAAGCGGGCCATTCCATTGCCAGGTTGCACCAGCCACATTTGTTGCACTTAAATTAATTGTTTGCCCCGGACAATACGGACCTGTGTTGGCTGCATTTACTGTACAGGTAGTTGTAGTAGTACACAAAGGATCGTTAGGAGGTAAAACTGTAACTGTTGCCACTGCTGTTCCTGTACCGCAACTTCCTGTTCCTGTAACTGTGTAAGAAGTGGTAACTGCAGGCGTAACTGTAATGGATGCCGTGTTTTGTCCGGAACTCCAATTGTAAGTTACACCCCCAACACCTGTAAGTGTTGCAGAAACTCCGGGACAAACTGTTGCAGAATTTACGGTGATAGGTAAAACTGTTGTACAGGCAATGGTCGCGCTACCGAAAAAAGCAAGCGGAACGTTTGTAGTTGCAGAACTGTAATTGGAAAGACAAATTAAATATTGTTGTCCGCATGAAACGTTTAGTGCGGGTTGAAAATCTCCTGCGTCTCCACCTGCGGGTAATGTGTTTGCCATTCCGGTAAAACCGGTGCACGTTGCATTCCAGTTACAGGCAACGGGTGGTAAAGTGTTGTTGATAATGTTTGCGCAGGTAGAAGGAGTGTAAGGCCACATGATCCAGTCATAACAATTAGACGTTGCTGCAACACCAAAAGAATATTCAAGTGTTCCGGAACTTGCAACGTTTACAACCATCCATGTACTGTTCAACTCGCCGGCCATTAAACAACCTGAGTTTACTCCCTGCGGATTTGTACTTGGGTTAGTAATACTTCCTGAAACAAATTCGACAACAGAACCTGAACCGTTCGGATTAATTTGAAAAGATGCGTTGGTACAAATACTTACAGCCTGAGAACAATCGCTTGCAACAGCAGGCCCCGGAGGAGGCGGTGGCGGTGAACCACAAGGTGAACAAATTAAATTTGCAAGCCAGCCTGTTTGCTCAACAGAAGGATCAGAAGTAAATACAAGAGTGAGACAACCGGTTGTTGCAGTAATTTGATTTGGTGTAATGCTTCCTGTAAAAGGAGAACCTGCAACTTGCGGACTTGCTGTTGAAGGACCATCATACACCGCTAAAAAATCCCAGCCGCTTTCCAGGTCAAATGCGGTAAACTGCAAAGTAATACAGTCGCCTGCATTGGCAGCACAAATTGTTTGTGTATAATTTGCAGAAGGCGGATAATTAGATGTGCCACCCGGATCGGCATACGTATTACCACACTGGGTAAGTGTTCCGCTCCCCATACTTGTTTGTCCGATTGAAAAAAGGGAAATGAGTGAGAGCAGAATAGCGGGGAAAAGATTTTTTTTGTTTAGCATAGAATTGTTTTTTGCTGAAAAAATTTCTTTGAATGTTTAGGTGAAGAAAATTATTTGTCTGAATAACTTGCCTGAATTTTATCGTACTCAAGTTTCAACTCTGTTCTTCCCATCAGTTCTACCACATCACCACCGCGGGTAAGTGTAAACGTTACTTTATCAACTTCCTTACGGAAAGATTCAAAATTATACACGTCGAATTTTTTAGGGTCTGTGGTAAGCGGCTTTCCTTTTGTATTGTAGATGGTAAAGGATTTTGTGTACTGAAAATTCAGCTGCTCTAATTTATAAGGCGCCGTGAGTTTTAATTTTGCCAGCTGAAGTTCTGTGTAATGAAGTTTTACGCGTGCATCCAACTCCACATCTTTAATTGAGTTGGGTGCAAACCCTGAAAGGAGAAAGATCATTGCAAGAAACAAAACCTTGTTGACAGAAAATGAAAAAATTTTGTTCATGTGTTTAAATTTTAAATCGTTTAAAAAACTGAGGCTTTGCTTTACGTAAAACCTATTTGATCATCCAATAAAAAACCGAAATGCTTTCCGAAAACTCCCAAAACCAGCCACCACCATTTTTTTGGGAACGTTAAATTAAGTGAAAATACTTAGAAATCCAATTTTTCAGTGCGAAATCTTGGCAATAATTAGGATTCGAAGCAATGGAGGGGTTTGAACAAGGCGTTAAAAATAACCCGAAATTCAATTGAAGGGTATAGTGAAAAAACTAATCAACCCTCACCAATTTAAAAACTGAAAAAACATTTTCGCTCTTAACG
>JACMLS010000326.1 GCA_014379485.1 Bacteroidia bacterium
GAAATGAAATTGTAATTCCCTATAAAAAATACGTTTTGCCAAACGGTCTTGTGGTTATTATTCACGAAGACCACAGCGACCCTGTTGTTTATGTAGACGTAACTTATCATGTTGGTTCTGCCCGCGAACAGGAAGGCCGCTCTGGTTTTGCGCATTTTTTTGAGCACATGATGTTTCAGGGCTCTAAACATGTGGGCGATGAAATGCACTTTAAATATGTGGCTGAAGCAGGTGGAGAACTGAACGGTTCTACCAATGCAGACAGAACAAATTATTTTGAAACCGTACCAAGCAACCAGCTTGAAACAATGCTGTGGCTGGAAAGCGACCGTATGGGGTTTTTGCTTGATAGTGTTACACAAAAGAAATTTGAAGTGCAACGTTCAACCGTAAAAAATGAAAGAGGACAACGTTATGACAATGCGCCTTACGGAGTAATGGGAGAAAAAACTTCTGAAGTATTTTATCCAAAAGCACATCCGTACTCCTGGCAAACAATCGGTTACATTGAAGATCTTGACAGAGTTGATGTGAATGATCTTAAAAGGTTTTACATGCGTTGGTACGGCCCTAATAACGCTGCACTTACTATTTCAGGAGATGTAAATGCAGAACAAACTTTAAAGCTGGTTGAAAAATATTTTGGCTCTATTCCAAAAGGACCCGCTGTAAAAAAGCAGATCGTAAAACCATTTACCATTGATAAAGACAGGTATATTTCTTACGAGGATAAAGTAAAATTTCCTGCCTTAAAAATGGCCTGGCAAGGTGTTGAACGTGGCAGTAAAGATGAATCAGCAATGGAGGCCCTGGCTTCTATCTTAACTCCAAACAACCTCAGTTCTCCTTTTTACGAAAAAATGATCAAGACCCAAAAAGCGGTGGGCATTTTTATTTTTTCTCAGTCGCAGGAATTAGGAGGGAAATTTGAAATTAATTTGCGTGCGCCTGAAGGAACCTCGTTGGCAGAAATGGAAAAAGAGATCAGAGCAATTTTAACTGAGTGGGAAAAAACGGGCGTTACAGATGATGACATTGCAAAGCTAAAAGCAGGTACACAAAGCCAGGTGTTTGACCAGATCACTACTGTACAAGGAAAAGGAGCGCGTCTTGCAGCTTATCAAACCTTTAAATCAAATCCTAACCAGATAGGTAATGAGATTGGCAAAATTTTAAAACTGAAGAAAGAAGATATAATGACGGCCTATAATAAATACATAAAAAATAAAGCCTGCGTAATTATGTCCTGCGTTCCCTTAGGAAAAAAAGAACTGATCGCAACAGCTGACAACAGTGAAAAACCAGGACGAACCATTCAAACAGAAAGCGCAGAGTACAAAAATCTTTCTTACACGGAGCCTAAAGATAATTTTGACAGAGGTATTAAACCGCCGCACGGAGCAAACCCTGTTGTACACGTACCCGATTTCTGGGCCCAAAACTTTGACAACGGAATTAAACTTATTGGAACAACGAGCAAAGAAATTCCTAAAGTAACCATACAAATTATTATTGGCGCAGGACACAGATATGAACTTCCTGAAAAAGCCGGAGAAGCAAATTTACTTGCACGTTTAATGGATGAATCTACCACTGCACATTCAGTAGAAGAAATTGAAAACCTGCTTGACAGAATGGGAAGCACAATAAGCATTAATGCCGGCAACCAGGAACTGTCTGTTTACATTACCACTTTAACTACCAACCTGGATGCAACATTAAAACTTGCCGAAGAAAAATTATTTAAACCTAAATGGGATCCCGAAGAATTTGAACGCGTAAAAAAAGAATTACTCAATGCAATAAAAAACCAAAGCGTACAACCCACCGCCATTGCAGAGAACGTATATGCAAAGTTGTTGTATGGAAAAGGGCACATCATGTCTTTACCTGCCTCAGGTACAGCAGAAACGGTGGCTTCTATTACACTGGAGGAGCTGAAGAATTTTTACAATACACAATTCTCTCCAAGCGTTTCTAAAATTGTAGTGGTAGGTGATGTTGGAAAAGATGAACTGATTCCAAAACTTAAATTTCTGAGTGATTGGAAAAATAAAAAAATAGTAAAAATGCCTGATCCGGAAACTCCGAAAATAGAAAAAACAAAAATTTACTTCGTAGATAAAAAAGGTGCTGCGCAATCAGAAATAAGAATCGGATACATGGCCATGGCATATGATCCTACAGGCGATTTTTACAAAGCAGGCGTAATGAATTATATTTTTGCCGGAAATTTTAATTCACGCATAAATCTTCAGTTAAGAGAATTGCGCGGTTATACTTACGGAACCGGTGGTGGTTTTACCGGAGGCGTTTTTGCAGGCCCATACACTATTAACGGCGGAATAAGAGCCAACGCAACAGACACTGCTATTATGGATTATATGACGCAAATGAAACTGTACCTGGATAAAGGAATTTCAGAAGAAGAGCTTGTATTTACAAAAGCCGCTATAGGGCAATCTGAAGCTTTAAAATTTGAAGCTCCGCAGCAAAAAGCCGGTTTCATAAAAAGAATTCTTGATTATAATTTACCTAAAGATTATACGCATCAGCAAAATGAATTACTGGCCACTTTTACAAAAGAACAGATCAATGAACTGGCCAAAAAATATTTACCCATTAACAACCTCAATATTGTTGTGGTGGGAGATAAAGCAACTTTATTTGAAAGGATAAAAAACCTGGGATACGAAGTGGTAGAACTTGATATTAACGGTGATAAGGTTAACTGATTTACCCCAAATGTTAATGAAGATCAGGACGTAATTTCGTTCTGATTTTTTTTTATATTTACGAAATCAGAAACCCACTTATGAAAAAATTTCTCCTCTCTGCTTTATCGCTAATGTGCTTTGCATTTACAGTAAACGCGCAAACCGAACTTTCTTCTTTTACAAATACCGGGCATGGTGGCGCAACCACATTTGCTACAGATTATCAATGTACAGGCATCAATCCCGCAAATTTAGGCTGGGCATGGAAATACGATACGCGTAAATGTGCATTGGGTTTTAATGAAATGACGGCTTCTATACATTCAGAAGCATTGCAAAAAAACGAATTGCGCGATTTTATTAAACAAAGTATCTCCGGAAATTTTAACGATTTTACAAGACAACAAAAACTTGATGCAGCCAAAAATTTTACATCAACCGGTTTTGCAATAAATATAGATTATGGTTTATGTGGTTTTGGTTTTACAACAAAACACGCCGGCGGTTTTGCATTCAGGGTAAGTGATCGTTTTCAATGGTACAGCCAGTTAGGTGCACAGGCTTCTGATCTTTTGTTCATGGGTAAAACTTCTTCTTATTTTGATTCGCTGCAATACATTATTCCGTCAGGACAAATGAATGCAGGCGATACTGTAAACATTGCAAACTATGCAAACATGAGTCCTGATTCTGTGGCGAACGTACTGGCAGGTTACGCAAGTGCCGCAGTTGCAAAAAAAATGGGGCAGGTAATGAACGGCTCAGAAATTACCATGTCGTGGACAAGAGAATGGAATGTTTCTTACGGAAGAAGAATTTTTGGAGATAGCGTCTTTGCATTGTTCGGAGGTATTGGAGTAAAATACGTTCAAGGTACAGGATACATGAGCATAAAATCAGAGAACGATAAACTTACTGCCATCAGTTCTTTATCGCCCGGTTTTAATGTTGATTACGGAACCGCACAAGCCGCTGCAAATTCTGTTTCAGGTTCAGGCTTTCCTCCAAAAACAGTTGGAAGCGGATTTGGTTTTGATTTTGGTTTGAATTGCATCATTGCAAATAAATTAAAAATAGGTGCATCTATCATTAATATGGGAAGCATTACCTGGAAAGGAAATGTGTACCAGGTAAGAGATACATTTTTATTTAAAACCATGAATCCGGGAATGAACAATTACAACCTTCCCGGTAATTTAAAAGACATGATAGGTCAGAATGGTTTTATGGAACTGGTGGGGCAAAAAGAAATAAAAACCCAATTGCCAAGCATGGGAAGATTTGGTGCAAGCTTTATGATCAAAAAAAGAGCGGAATTAGGATTTGATATGATTTTTCCATTCAACAGCGTTGCAGGAAGTTTTAATAAACCTTTGATCGGATTTGGTGGAGATGTTCTTCCTTGCAAATGGTTAAAACTACAGGCAGGTTTTATGACCGGAGGAAATTATAAATTCTCAATTCCCGTTGGAATAATTTTCATAACCAAAGACGGCGGATTCGAAGCAGGTGTTGCTTCTCGCGATGCAATAACATTCTTCACACAAAACGGACCCACGATCTCTTTGAGTACGGGGTTTATGAGATTCAGGTTTTAAGTTTTGCTGTGAGAGGAATTTCCGACCAGATATAAGATATAAGACCGTAAGATATAAGACTGGGTGGTGAGGGAATTTCATACGTTTTGCTGAACGAATATGAGATGTGAGACGATGAGATATGAGTCTGGCGCGAGGAGGTTTAATTAATTCTAGCATGAAACAATTATTTATTTTTTACCTGTTTTTTTCTATTGCAGGATCTGTGTTTTCCCAACCAAATTCCGAGAAACGTTTGCGGGAAGCAAATGAGGCCTTTAATTCAAAGGAATTCAATAAGGCTTTGGCTATATATGATCAGGTTATTAAAGAGGATAAATCGAACATTGAAGCGATTTTTTGGAGGGGGCGTACAAAAATTGAATTGCATGATCTTGAGGGTGCAAAAAAAGATTTCTCAACCGTTCTAAAACAAAGACCCGATCATACTAATTCCTTAATTAACAGGGGAACCGTTTTTTCTCTTCAAAAAGATTTTCACAGTGCACTCACCGATTATAACACTGCTATAAAATTAGGTGACTCAAGTGTCTCATTATACATAAACAGAGGGTTAAATTATTTTAAAATGAAAAAATCTGATCTCGCAGTAGCAGATTTTACAAAAGCCGTTTCTTTAGAGCCCACTGACAAAGAGATATTTCGTTTTCGTTCTGATTGTTATAATGAAACAGGCCAGACTGAACTTGCCCAAAAGGATCTGGAAAGCATTCTGAGGATTGATAGTGCGGATGTTCACGCAAGGATTAATCTTGCGTTTTGTTATATTCAAACAAAAAACTTTCAGAAAGCAGATACATTATACCGGAAATTACTCCAGAAGGATAGTAATGAACCTTATGTACTGAGCAATTACGGGTATGTAAAACACATGCTTGGGAAATCAAATGAGGGTTTGAAAATGATAAAAAAATCGCTTGAGATAAAGCCAAAAAACTCATACGCATATAAATATCTTGCAGAAATATATTTTTCTCAAAACGAAACCGAAAAAGCCTGTGAAGCACTTAACACAGGAATATCTCTTGGCTTCACAACTAATTACGGTTCTGAATTAGAAGATCTGAAAAAAAAGAATTGCAAATAAGTCTATGAAACTACCAAAGTATCAATTAAAAGCAGAAAAGAATCTTCATGTATTCCAATTTACGAGCGAAGGCCCAAAAGGAAAAATTCCCAAACTCATTGAATTTACAGAAACAAATTTGCATGACTTTTTCAACCTGGCATTTGGAGATATTGATCCTAAAACCGGAAAACTGAATGATGAGATTATTACAAATAATGGAGATTCAGAAAAAGTATTAGCTACTGTGGTTTCAGCAGTTTACGCGTTTACAGACAAATATCCTGATGTTTGGGTCTATGCAACCGGAAGCACTAAAACCAGAAACAGATTATACAGAATGGGAATCAATAAATTTCTAAAAGACGTTAAAAGAGACTTTCACGTATATGCGAATTTGGCGACATTTGGGATGAATTCAAAAAAGATGAGACATATGATGGTTTTGCTGTTAAAAGAAAAAAGTGATAAATTTGCACTATGACAATCAAAGAACTAAATAAAAGAAAAACTCCAGTAGTAATTATTGACAAGGCTTTAGAAAAGTATACGGAAAAAGTACTGTTTCCGGAAAAACTTGCTAAGGCGAATGATGTATTAAAAAGAATTGGCTTACCAAAACTTAAAAGTAAATAAGGCTTATAATAATTTTTTTTAAAAAAGGCGCCTTAAAATTTAGGGCGCTTTTTTAATTGTACGGATCGGCTTCCCAAAATAATCTGCGCCTCCAATCTGCGTAAATCTGCGATCCCGATAGCTATCGGGAGTGGCAAAGACCGTAACTTCGGCCAAAATTAATTTGTTATGAAAATTACTATTGCCGGCTGCGGAAACATGGGTTTGGTGTATGCCCGCGCTTTTTTGCGTTACAACATTGTAAAAAAAGAAAATCTCCTTCTCGTTGAAAAAAACGAGCAACGAAAAGAAGAATTACAAAAATTAGATATCGGAAAAGTGGTAACGATGAATGACCCCGCCGTTGCAGAAAGCGAGCTGGTTATTCTCTCTGTAAAACCACAGGATTTTTCTGAGATTGCAGAAGGCCTTGCAAACATTTTAAAACCAGCAACACTTTTAGTTTCTATAATGGCGGGCAAAAAAATTACTTTGCTTCAGAAAAAATTGAATCATAAAAACATTGTGCGTGCAATGCCCAACTCACCTGTAGAACTTGGAATGGGAATAACAGGTTTTAGCGTGAGTGAAAGCATTTCAATGGAGCAGATAAGAAAAGTAGAAAATCTTTTAGGAACCACAGGCCGCACCGTTTTCTTTGAAGATGAAAATTTGTTAGATGCTGTTACTGCATTAAGCGGAAGCGGTCCGGCTTATTTTTATTACATATTAAAAAGTATGATAGACGCCGGAAAAGAAATGGGATTTGATGAGGCCACTTCTACCCTGCTCGTAAAACAAACCATGCTGGGCGCTTTTCATTTATTTAACAACGCAAACAAATCGTTGGATGAGCTGATACAAACCGTTGCAAGCAAAGGCGGCACAACTGAAGCCGCATTGAGAACATTCAATGACAACAACGTTAACAAATTTTTAATAGAAGGAATTAAAAACGCAGAGAAACGCGCAAAGGAACTTTCTGAATAACCAAACTCGTTTTGGCCTAAAGGCCGGTTGACTTTTCAGTGCGTACCCCGACCTAAAGGTCGAGGCATATTGAATTCTTTCAAATACATTACTAACCCTCCGGTCTTTAGCCGGAGGGTCAAATAAAAAAAATGAAATGGGCTTTAGCCCAAAGCCTGTGATCAATTAAAATCGGTGAGTTAATTCTAGATTACCGGGTTACTTTTTTCCATTCACTGAATTAATATCAAATGAGCAAAGCAAAAAAA
>JACMLS010000035.1 GCA_014379485.1 Bacteroidia bacterium
GTTTAAAAAAATAAAGTATGCGTGTATTTAGTGTAGTGTTTCTTTTGCATTGGATGTTAATTACGGTTTCGGCGCAAAACGCAGAAGTAAGAATGCTTCAGAAGATCCATAAGGACAGCAGTATTTTTAAAGATAAAAGCTTTAAATTTATTTCTAAATCGGTGCTGCCCGTTTCAATTGCAGCACCCTCATCTTTGTTGCTGGCAGGCTTTATTAATAACGATCCGCTTATGAAACGAAACGGATTTAAATCTGCTATTTCTATTGCACTTGCAGGCACACTTGGCACTTCGCTGAAATTAATTATTCGCCGCGAAAGACCTTTTAAACAGTACGATTTTTTTCGCGCAAAAGATAAAGTGGGTCCCTTTTCTTTTCCATCCAATCATACCACCTTTGCTTTTGCAACAGCCACTTCGCTCAGTCTTGCCGTTCCAAAGTGGTATGTAGTTGGCCCCGCGTATTTATTTGCAGGGCTTGCATCATATTCACGCATGTATTTAGGTGTACATTTTCCTTCTGATGTTTTTGGTGGAATTGTAATTGGGGTTGGTTCAGCTTTTTTGGTTTGGGGAGCAGACAGGTTAATGAACGGAAAATAAAATTCATACAGAATTTACCATCAGTAAAAAAAATATTAAAGCCAGTAACTGATAACAAGCAACTAATAACTAACTCATGGATGAATTTATGAAAGCCGCTATTGATGAGGCAAAAAAAGGACAAAACGAAAACGGAATTCCGATTGGTTCTGTTTTGGTACTGAACGGAAAAATTGTGGGACGCGGACATAACAAACGAGTGCAGGACAATGACCCGGTTACACATGCAGAAATTGATTGCCTGCGTAATGCCGGCCGTGTGGGCAATTACAAAAACACGGTGTTGTATTCTACACTTATGCCCTGTTATTTATGTGCCGGTGCTGTTGTGCAGTTCGGAATTAAAAAAGTGTATGCGGGCGAATCTGAAACTTTTTCAGGTGCAAAAGAGTTTATGGAATCTCACGGTGTTGAGGTAATTGATCTCAATAATGACGAGTGTAAGAATTTGATGAAAGAGTTCATAGAGAAGAATCCGAAACTCTGGAATGAGGATATTGGTGAGTTGTAAACGGTATTTTATTTCTGTTGTAAAATTTTCTTTTGTGAAGATTTTTTTTTAATTTTCTAATTCCATTTTAAACTAAAATCAGCTTATGTCTATCCTGATAAAAAACGGAACCATTGTAACTGCTTCTGAATCATTTGTAGCAGATCTTTACACTGAAGGTGAGAAGATCGTTGCGATTGGCGCAGATTTGAATTTCAAAGCAGATAAGATCATTGATGCAAAAGGCAAACTGGTTTTTCCAGGAGGAATTGATCCGCACGTTCACTTGGATATGCCGTTTATGGGAACACATTCCAGCGACGATTATGAAACAGGTACGCGCGCCGCGTTGTTTGGAGGAACAACAATGGTCATCGATTTTATTTTGCAAACACAAGGAGATACTTTGCACAACGCATTAAAAACCTGGCAAAAAAAATCGGAAGGAAAAGCAATTGGAGATTATTCATATCACATGGCTGTAACAGATTTTAATGAATTTGTTGCAAAAGAAGTTGTTGATATGATAAATGAAGAAGGGATAGTTTCTTTCAAAACGTTTATGGCCTACAAAGGTGCTTTGATGATTGACGACGGCCAAATGGTTCGTTTAATGAAAGTGGTAAAAGAAAACGGTGGCTTGGTTACTGTTCACGCAACCAATGGAGATATGATCGATTCATTAATTTCAAAGCATCGCAATGAAGGAAAACTGTCTCCGCTCTATCATTATTTATCTCAGCCCGAAATTACAGAAGCAGAAGCATCCGGAAGATTTACAGATATGTTATTTCATACCGGTTGCCCAGGTTACATTGTACACATGACCTGCGAAGGAGCTTTGAATGCAGTGAGAAGATCCACACAAAGAAATCAGAAAGTGTTTGTAGAAACCTGTACGCAGTATTTAATGTTAGATGCATCTCTTTACGAAAAAGATTTTGAAGGTGCTAAATGGGTAATGAGTCCGCCTCTGCGCGAGAAAAAAGATATTGCTGCTTTGTGGGCCGGAATAAATCAGGGATTGATTCAGGTGGTGGGAACAGATCATTGCCCTTTTATGTGGGAACAAAAGAAAATGGGAGAAAAAGATTTTTCAAAAATTCCAAACGGTCATCCGGCAATTGAACATAGAATGGAATTTATGTTTTCTGAAGGAGTGAATAAAGGAAAAATTTCTCTTCCAAAATTTGTCGAAATAACTTCAACCAACGCA
>JACMLS010000327.1 GCA_014379485.1 Bacteroidia bacterium
ATCTACCACTATGTATTTAAAATCGAACTCATCGTTGATAGAGAAAATAGAACCCGGAATTACTTTTTCTTCAATAAACGCTTCTTCGGCACTAAGAGCCATTTTGCGGCCACGGTGTGGTGCATAAAGAGAAAGCGGGGTCTGGTAATCTTTTATGTTTGTGCTTAGCTGATAGGCGATTCCTTTTCCGATCATTGCAAAATTCTGCGTGCTGGTTTTTAAAACTTTATTTCCCTCATAGCACATCGTGTCGAAACGGGTCATCCTGATAAAATCTTTGCTTACACCTTTTACCGTTGCAATGGTTTGTTTATCGCCATATTTTAAAAGCGCCTGATCTTCTATTGCGAAACAAACATATTTTACTCCGGGAATTTTTTTTATTTCCTCTATGCTCTTTTCATCCGGCACAAAAGATTTTCCTTTTGCAGCCGTAATTTCAATATCCGGATCGAAAGAATTGTAAAGACTTTGTACGAGACCCGTCAAGCCGTTCATAAAAGAAAGGCCCACAACAATAGCCGCAGTACTAATGGCAATTGCGCCCACAGAGATAGACGAAATAATATTGATAGCGTTGTTTGATTTTTTTGATACGAGATATCTGCGGGCTATGAAGAAAGAAAGGTTCAATTCGTTAGTCGTTAGGCGTTTTTTTGTTAGTCATTGGCCCGTTAATCGTTTCTTCGTTTATCAAACAGAAATTATTTCTTTTTAAGAAGGTTTTCAATATTCTCAGCGTAATCCAAAGAATCATCCAGAAAAAAAGCAAGTTCAGGAATGATGCGCACTTGTTTACGTATATTATCGCCCAACTGCCTGCGAATTTGCGGATAATGATCTTCGGCCATTTTTACTACGGACAATTTATCCTTTGCCGCCATTACGCTCAAATATACTTTTGCGTAGCCCAGATCGGGAGAAACGCGCACAATTGTAACGGTTACAAATGCTTTATTAAAAAAAGATTGTGCATTGCTGCGAAAAATTTCTGCAAGTTCTTTTTGCAGAAGACGCGCCACTTTTTGTTGTCTGACAGATTCCATGGTGCAAAGATAAGAATTTATAAATTGGGGAACGCGGATGACGCGGATTGGGCGGATTTCCCAAATATCTTTTATTTTGAATTGAGCTCGTCAAAGTACTTTTTATAGAAACTAAAAGCGCTCTCCATTAACGGTGGTTCGAATTCTCTTTGCTCTCCTTTGTAGTACAATTGAAGTAATTTATTGTCTCCACAAAGGATCAAAACTTTATTCTTTGTCATTTCTTTCATAACATCTATTCCTCTGGTTGCATTTAGCGCCTTTATCTGTTCTTCTGAAAAGAGCGCTCTCTCTTCGGGTTTCCATTCAGGAAAAAGATCTGACATTTGCATGACCACAAATTTCTGCTTTCCTGAGCCAAATGTTTTTCTGTTTCTCTTTTTTTCGGCTTCAAGGTCAGTATGGGTTTTTAAAAGATCGCGAAAATATTTTAACGCCAATTCCGGCTTATCACATTTTACAGTCTGAAAAAAATCTGGTGATGAGATAATTAATTTGTTGTTTTTCTTATTGAAACAAATCAAAGGCAGTTTAGAATCGGGCCCTACATTTCCGGACAGTTCTCTTAAAAGTAGTTCAGGCTTTATCTGAGAAATAATTTTTAAATTTTTTGAATCTTTTTGCTTTGTTTCTTCAGAATCTTCTTCGGGAGGCTCAACCATCTTATCCTCAACTCCAAAAATAGTGTCCTGAAGTTTTTCCTGCGTTTTATTGGAAGTGCCACCGCAAGCACAGGTCATAAAAATTAAGGTAACAGTACTACAAAAGAAAATATAATCTCTCATTGGTTTTGTTTGATCCAGATAAAGATAAGAAATCCGTAAACCCACAATGTGCTGATGCCAGCTTGAAAAACATTTAACAATAAAAAATCCGCGACCATCTGCTCAATCCGCGGTCCCTACTCAACCACACAAACAAATAATTTATTCTCAGGCTTATTATAAATATTAAAAAGAGAATTAAATTTTACATTGGCTATTATGTAATTTGTCGCAGCGGATTTGTATTCTTCTTCAATATCCACAATGTCCAATTCTTTCAATTCTTCTTTGTCTTTGAAACGGATGTATAATTTCAGCGTGAAATCTTTATCGAGCAAATGCAGTGCTTCGTAACTTCCGTTAAATTTATTCTTTAAACTTTTTAATTTTTTGTAAGCATATTTGTAATCGTAAGTCAGTGCAGAAATATCTGAGAGGACAGCGCTGCCGGTTGGATGTGCTCCCGCACCTTTTCCTGTAAATGTTTGCTTGCAACTGAAAGCTCCTTCTACTTCAACCGCGTTGTATTCATAAAGCGTATTGTAAAGATCTGTGTCTTTTGGAACAAAATGCGGTAATACAAAAACACGCACCTTATCATTTATTTTTTCTGCACGCGCAATTAATTTTATTCTGTAACCGTGGCGTTTTGCATATAAAATATCATCGTAAGAAACTGTATTGATTCCCAAATTTAAAACCTGGTCTGGTTTCAGTATAATTCCAAAAGAATGAACAGTAAGTAAAACCAGTTTGTATTTTGTGTCGAAACCCGCTACATCTAACCATGGGTCGCTTTCGGCAAAACCAACTGCCTGTGCATCTTTCAGAATTTCGCTGTAATCTTTATTCTCCAGTTCCATCCGCGTAAGAATGTAATTGCAGGTTCCGTTTAAAATTCCTTTTATGCCTGTAAGCAATTCGTTATCGTAATACTCTTCAAGGTTTCTGATAATGGGAATGCTTCCACCGGCAGAGCCTTCGTAGATCAATGCAACTTTATGCTCTTCCTGCAATTTGTAAAGCGTTTCAAAATTTTCTGCAAGCATTTTTTTATTTGCTGTAACAACACTTACACCATTTTCAATCGCTTCCTTTACAATAGCAAAAGCTTCGTCGGCATTGTCGATCAGCTCAACAATCACGTCGTGTTTTTTTTCAGAGAGAATTACGTTTTTATCCCAGGTAAAAAAAGACATATCTACTTTTCTGTCTTTGTTTTTACTTTTCACACAGATCTTGTCTATACTTGCTTTCAGGCCTTGTGAGTTACTTAAAACGTCGTACAGACCTTGTCCTACACAGCCAAATCCGAAAAGGCCTATTGATATATTTTTGTTTGTTGACATAGTTATTTGCTATCAGTTGTTGGTTAATTGTTATTGATTGTCTGTTACCGGTTAATTGTTGTTGGTTAATTGTTACCTGTTGTTAGCTATTCGTTAATAGTCATTTCTTGTTTTTCAGTTGAACTCGAAACTATTAACTGACAACTGATAACCATCAACTAGTTTTACAAATGCAATCCACATTCCGTTTTACTTTTATTTATCCAGCGCCCTTCTCTCGCTTTTCCTTTTGTTGTGCAATGCGTACATCCGATTGAATTGTAACCTTGCAACTTTAACGGATGAAGAGGCAGATTATTTTTCAAAATATATTCTTTCGCTTCTTCTTCAGTGACATCAATAATGGGGTAAAATTTCAAAATCCCATTTCGGGCCTCAAAGATACTCAGTTTACTTCTTATTTCGTTCTGCGAATGCATTAAACCACTCACCCAAACCTCATAATCGACTTTTATTTTTTCGAGTGGCTCTACTTTGTTGATGGAACAGCAAAGATCTGGATCTTTTTTCCAGGTTTCATCAGTTCGTGTAAATTTATTTCTGAATTCATCTCCTTTCAGATCTACTACATTTAAATTTAGTAATTCGGTTAACTCTTTTTTGTAGGAAAGTGTTTCAGGAAAATGATAGGTAGTGTCTAAAAAATGAATCACCTGCTCCGGATTTCCCAAATGAAACAAGTGGATCAGGTAAGCCGCGGTTCCACCAAAAGAAGAAGTATACAAAACCGTTTTAAAATCTTTTTTTAATTCCTGAATTCTTTCGAGCGGAGAAAGTGGTAAGTATTTTTTATTTAATTCCTCTAAATTCATTTTGTAAAAATTAAAATTAAATTCCGCACGCTAACAATGATCACAACAATACCAACAAGGATCAGACCCTTCTTAACCGGAATTTTATTACTGAGATAAATACTGAATGGTGCAACGATCATTCCACCCACAACCAAGCCAAAAATAATTTTCCAATGTCCGAGCCCTATAATTGAAACAAAGGTAACAGTACTTACAATAGCCACAAAAAATTTAGCGAGGTGAGATGAACCAACAGCGGATCTGAAATTTCTTCCTCCTGCCACAAGCGTTGCCGTAACAATGGGCCCCCAACCTCCTCCCCCAACACTGTCTAAAAAACCACCCGCTGCTGCCAACGGAACAACTGCCTTGAATTTTTTCTTTATAAAAACAAAATTAACTGCTTTAAGTATAATGGAAATTCCCAGCAAAAGCGTGTAAATTGAAACCAATGGCTTTACAAATGCAATAGAATCTTTGCTTATAAAAGAAATTAGCGCTGCGCCCGCTGCTGCACCAAGAATACCGGGAATTAATAATTTTCTGAATAATTTTTTATTTAC
>JACMLS010000328.1 GCA_014379485.1 Bacteroidia bacterium
AACCCCCCACTCTAAACACCGTATCAGGCAAAGTCACCGTAACACCCTCCGGAGAAAGCGCTTTTACATAAGTAAATTTTATTTTTTTGGGATTTTCTTTTTTGAATGCGTCTTTCATTTCATCTGTAATTTTACCTGAAGGGGCAGAAAGTTTTTTTCCGTTTATTTCAACGGTAAAAGAACCGATGATTGATTTGCCTGTTGTTACATCCCAATCCATTCCCACCAAAAGATAATTGGTTGTAAGTAATGCAGCTTTACTGATGGTTTCGCCTGATCCTTTATTGGCGAATTTTACGTAGGGCATTGGAACCGGCTTGATCTTAAATGCTTTTTTTCCAACCAAAACATTTTTACCATTTTTTCTTTCTGAAACATTGATGACAAGGCTATCGCCTTTTGCAGAGGTGGCTCTTAAAACATAACTACTGTCAGCTACAAGTATTATAGTGGCTCCCCCACCTTTAAGCGTAATATAAAGATTTTCAGATTTTAAACCTTCAACAGATATATTAATGGGATTATCGAAACCCATATATACAAATGAGCCGGGAGAAACTTTGGTTACAATCCTTAATTTTTTATTCTGCGCCTGCACTAAAAAAAACTGAAACAAAAGAAAAAACAAAGCCAATGTTTTGCCGGTCTTTTTCATAATGGAAAATTAGTTTACTGCTTAATTAATTTAATTTGCTTCGCCGCACCATCAGGACAAATTACCCGGAGCGTATAAATTCCGCTTGCCCAGTTTTCAGAATTCAATTGCTGTACACTGTTCGCACTTACAACAAATTTTTCGTTTTCAACCAATCTTCCACGCGCATCAAAAACCTGTACATTATAATTTCCTCCAGTAACAAAATTTAAATTGAATGTGTTTTTTGATGGATTGGGATACACCGAAAATAAAAATTGCTGCTGTTCATTAATTTGCAAAGTACCTGAAGGTGCAGCCATGTTTCTGATGTTAGAACGCGAGGTATTGACAAGAGCGCGGGTTGAGCTGCAATTAATATCTGCATTTATCTCGATAAAATAGTAATTCGTATCATTTTGATTAGGAGAAGTAACATCGTTGTAATACAACGGACCAGCTGCAGGAACGGAATCAACTAATACCCAACCGGTAGAAAAATGATCTCTGAAAATTCTGTAGTGTGTAAACGCAACTGTCGGGCCTTGGTATTGATCCCAAAAAACATCAAAGCCCACCGTTGCATTCGGATTAACAACACAATGAATTGTTTTATGTGCTAATGAATAAACAGAAGTTCTGCCGCAAGAGTCAGTGGTTTTTATTTCGTATCGCCAGGGTTTTTGATCGGGGTTGGCAAGCGTATCAATATAAGTATTTGCTGTTCCGGCGGGAATTATTGAAATTAGATTATAATTACCAGCCACGCTGGTTTCGCGATAAATTTTATATTCTGCAATGCCCGTAACAGAATCATTCCATACCAACACATTATTATTTGTTGCTGTATCAACAGTAAGCATGCAAATTTGCGCGGTACCAGGTCTTTCTCCTCTTATATATTTATCTATTGCTGCGGTACAATTGCTGGATAAATCTGTTACTGTTAATCCAAAATAACCAATTCCAATTCCGCTAATGTCCTGCGTCGTTGCTCCGTTTGTCCACGAATAAGAAAAAGGCCCTGTTCCTGATTCAGAAGTAAATATTGCCCCGTTACCACCGGTTAAAATACAACCTGCATTTAAAAAAGAATCTATAACAACGAACGGAGAACCCGGGTCGCTGATGGAATACATAGTAGAATCCATACAACCATTTGCATCTGTAATTACAAGTTCATAAGAACCCGCGGCTAATGCGTTTGCAGTACCTGTAGTTTGGTTTGCAGCATTTGCATCCCACAAAAAAGTTACTGCACCCGTGCCACCTGTAACAAAAGCGGTTATTGAACCATCATTTGCAGCACAAATGGAGGGCGCTGTTAATGCACTGAAAAAAGAAAAAGAATCCGGTTGTGTTACATTCACAGTTAATGAAGACTGGCAACCACCATTGTCAATTACGTTTATGTCATAGGAGCCGCTGCTTAATCCTGAAATATCTTCTGTTGTTTCATTGTCTGACCATAAAATTGTGTATGGCAAAGCGCCTCCTGAAATTCCAACATCTATTGCACCATCGCTTAATCCAAAACAAGAAACCGGTGTTATAGCATTCATCGTAATTGTCGGACCATTTGCATCATTCACAACAACTGCATCTGATGCGTAACAATTATTTGCATCTGTAATTTGTAAAAAATAATTACCTGCAGTTAATGATGAAATGCTTGTGGTTGTGGCTGCGGTGTTCCAATAATAATTGAGACCTCCTGTACCGCCTGAAACTGAAGAAGTAACTGCACCTGTAGATGAACCGCAAGAAGATGGAGCGGGTGTTAACGAAATTGAAATTTGGGGTGCTTGTGTAATTGTAAAAGTATACTGCGTATTACAGGTTGCTTCGTAAACAACAAAAGTATAAGTACCTGCTGCCAGATTGCTTGCTGAGGTTGTTGTGTTAATAGGTGGATTCGGATACCAGCTGTAAGTAAACGGACCGGTTCCGCCCGAAATGTTTGCTGAAGCAGTTCCCGTACTATCACCAAAGCAATTTACATTTGTTTGAGATGCAGGCGTAATTACTACAGGAGTTGGTTGTCCTAAAGTAACACTATCAATTTTTGCAGCACAACCGGTTGCATCTGTAACAGTACACATCCACGCACCTGCTGTTGCCAAAATCCCTGCTGTTCCGTCTCCTGTTGGATTTCCGGGTGTCCAATCATAAACATAAGGTGCCTGGCCTCCTGTGGCCGGATTGCAATTTATTTGCCCGGTTCCTCCGTTACAACCTATTGCCGAAGTACCGTTTAATGTAAGCACAAGCGGAATTTTTGTTTCACTGAATTCAGAAGTAACTTTTAAAAGTGAATCGCTGGCTGTACATGTTAATGCAAAACCATTTAAGGAAGCAAAAGAAAAGAAAGCGGTATCTGAAAAATTTCCGGCGCCATCTGTCATAACATAATTTGAAGAGAGAAGGAATTTTCCCTGGCCATAAACAGATTGCCCTATTGGATCTGCGAACCATTCTATATAATATTTTTTACTTGGTTCTGAGTTTAACGTATAAGTAGCATTAAACTGACTACCTCCCGGAACCATCCATAAACAATTTACTTCAGGATAATTTTGACCGCGGTTTCCGTAACTATCAACATCCCCTAAATCATTTGCATTGTGTCCCATAGTAGACCCGCCGCCTGTTGTTAAATCAATGCCGGGCCATGAAGTGTTATTGTTATACATTTCATTTCCAATAATCAAACAATTGGTTTGGGTCGGAAAATTATCCATTACAAAAATTCCGGCCAGGTTATTATTTGCAATAATATTTTTTTCTGCAGGATTAAAGCCACCGATTAAAGTATAAGTATCTGATTGAATTACCTGGATTCCTTCGCCTGTATTACCAAGAGGGTTTAATGCTATATCTACACCAATATAATTTCCCTGCACCCTACAGGAATCGCTTCTGATTGCAATTCCGTTTGCGTTGGCACAAATAATATTTCTGTCTGCAACAGTTGAACCACCAATAATTGCCTTTGAATAGGTGTAAATTCCGCTGAAATTACCCATTGCAGACATTCCGGTTGGCTCTGTACCAATATAATTTCCAATAATAGTAACGAGGCCGGAAGTGGTGTATTCGCTGAAAATCCCTTTAGCTGTGTTTCCTGAAATAGTATTATTCTGAATTGTTGTATTATTACAATCATTACCAATATGCACTCCGTTTGTATTAGGAATTGTGTTGCCGCCAAAAAAAGCAACACCTATGTAATTATCCTTTATTAAAACGTTATTACTGAAATTATTAATAAATATTCCATCAAGACTATTGCAAATATAATTTCTATCAGCAGCAGAATTTCCGCCAATTGTTATTGCAGATGAATTATTAACAGAAATACCAATATTATTTAACGGAGAACTTGCATTTCCTGCGTTGATATTTGTTCCGATATAATTTCCGGAAATGAAGGTATTATTTGCCTGATTTAACCCAATGTTTGCGTTTCCGTTTGCACTTATTACATTTCTTTCACCGGCATTCGGGCCTCCTATAATTGTATGTTGAGATTGAGAAACAAGTATTCCATTCAGCAAATTCTTTACTACTCCATCCATAGGCGTTACACCTATAAAATTTCCGAAAACAATATTGCTGTCTGAATTATTATGAATATGAAGTCCGAAATTATTTCCTGACAGCGTATTTCCTTCATTTGCTCCTGCTCCTCCTATATAATTATAATTCGCAAAAGCCATTCCAATTCCCTCATCGTTAGGTAAAGAATCTGTTATAGTTGCTTTCATTCCAATCAAATTATTCTGAACATGGTTTTCTCTAGCCCCGTTTTGAATTTGAATGCCCTGGTTGGTGTTTCCTGAAATAAAATTTCCTGCAGTTGGGTTGCCAATATAATTATATTTTCCTGCCTGAATTATTATACCGGTAGAATTTGGTGCGGCAGAGTTTCCGGTTTTAGTTGTTCCAACATAGCTTCCCATTATTACATTGCTATCTCCTAAAATTGTAATACCGTTACCCAGATTTCCACTGATAATACATCTATCACCGGGTAAACTTCCTCCTATAGTGTCATTTTTTGAGCCGGTATTAATTTGAATTCCGGTTAAGAGCGGATCAAAAGTAAATCCGGAAGAGTCCAAGCCGAACCAACAGCCTCTTACAACCACATTATTTACAGAAAGGTCAAGTCCATTATTTGCATTGTCAATAAAAATTAATCCCTTTATTTTAGAATTGGCACTACCGCCAACAAGTTCCATAATAGGTTCCCCGCAACAAAGCAGATCTCCGTCAATTTGAATTATTGGATCAAATGTAACGCCACTAAAACCTGGTTGCGTAGTGCCATCAATAAAAACTATATCATTTATACTAAGTTTGGCGGCCGGATGTATAGTTTGAATTCCGGAACCAATATTAAAAACAATGGTATCAGGTCCGGGACTAACATTTGCCTGGTTAATTGCATTCGGCAACGAACCTGCTGTTATAATTCCTAATGTATTAGTAACTACATAAAGGTTTGCCTTTAAAAAAGATAAACTGCATAAAACAAAAGCAAAAAGCAGGAGTTGTATTTTTCTCATGAGTGGCTGGTTTAATTTTTTTATGAATGGTGAATTTACAATTTTTATTTTGCAAATTCAAATACTACAATTCTACAAGTAAAATAAAAGTGAAAATAGATTTCATTTGTTATACCAACAAACAAACTGAATGTACTGCCCGTTTTTTATAACGGAAATTGGTTTATTGCTTAATTAATTTAATTTGTTTCGCAGCTCCATCAGGACAAACTATTTGAAGTGTATAAATTCCACTAGCCCAGTTTTCAGCGTTTAACTGTTGTACACTGTTTGCGTTTACAACAAATTTTTCATTTTCAACTAAACGGCCACGGGCATCAAAAACCAATACGTTATAATTTCCGCCAATTGTAAAATTTAAATTGAATGTGTTTTTTGATGGATTGGGATACACAGAAAATAAAAATTGCTGCTGTTCATTTATTTGCAAAGTGCCGGCAGGCGCTGCAAGGTTTCTGATATTTGAGCGCGATGTGTTTACAAGTGCACGTGTAGGAGAGCATGAAACAGTTCCGTTCAATTCAACAAAATAATAATTGCTGTCTATTGGCGAAAGCGGTGCTGTATCTGTAAAAAAATTTGTGAGTGAACTTACAGATCCGATAAGAATCCAGCCGGTTGTGTAATGATATCTTAAAACATCAAAACCTGTATAACCGGTTCCGAAATAATTATCCCAGCTGAGATTGATGAATGCAGAATTCAGATTGGGTTCAATGGCAAGGTGAATTGTTTTATGAGATAAACTGTAAATTGAACTTTTTCCGCAAGAGTCAATTGTTTCTATCTGGTAACTCCATGGTTTTGCACCTGAGTTGGCAACGGTATCTGTAAAGTCACTCAAACTATCTGCCGGAATGGTAGCAATTAGATTAAACACATCAAACACACTCGATTCTCTGAAGATTTTATAGGTTGCAATTCCAGGTGTATTTTTTTCCCACACAATATGATTGAGTTGCGTTGCGGTATCTACCGTTGTAATACACAAAGCTTCTGTTCCGGGAACAATTCCATCAACCACTGCAGATTTAAAACTTTTGCAACCTGCATTATCTGTAACGCTTAATGTATAAGTACCCACATTTAAATTTGTTATGTCCTGGCTGGTTGCTCCATTAGTCCAGCTAAATGTAAAAGGAGTGTTTGCACCTGAAATGCTGGAGTATACTGCGCCCGTTCCACCGCATCCGGCATTATGAGTTGAATCAATTGTAACAACAAGATCACTGTCATTACTAAGCGCAACGTATGCACTGTCTTTACACCCGTTTCCATCAGTGATCCAAAACCAATATTGTCCCGCAGCTGCACCAAATATAAATGGGTTGGTTGAACTGCCTGCATTTACATCCCATAAATATGTATAAGGTATTACCCCTCCTTGAAAACCCATAAAAAGCTGCCCGTCTGCATTACCACAAGTAGGAGTTTGCATTTGAAAAGAACTGAGACTGATTTTACCGGGATCTATAACTGTAGCAGAATTTGCACCAAGACATCCTGTTGCATCTCTTACTACTACATCATATACTCCTCCTCCAAGATTTATTATATCCTGCAAATGTTCTCCATCCGTCCAATTATAAGAATACGGAGCTGTGCCACTGTTTACAGTAATAAAAACTGCACCGTTGGTTTGACCGCCGCATAAAACATCATGAACGGAATCAATTGTAATGATGGGTCCGTTGGTACTATTAACAAGAATTGTTCGACTCGCGTAACACTGGTTTGCATCCCACACCTGTACAAAATTCATTCCTGCACCCAACGAATCTGCAGTTGCGGTAATATCTCCGTTACTCCAGAAATAAGTGTAACCTGGTGTTCCGCCTGATGGAGTAATAGAAACACTTCCGTTACTTTGCGGACAGGTTGGTTGGATTATTGAAGGAGCGGGAATAGTAACCATTGCTGGTTGATTTAACATAACAGATGCTGTATCGCTACAACCTAATGCATCCGTAACAATACAATCAAAAGGGCCGCTAATGGCGTTTGAAGCAACAGGTCCTGTTGCCGCATAATATGATCCATACAGCGTCCAGTAATAGGTGAGTGTTCCATTTCCCCCTGTAACTGTTGCTGTAACGCTTCCATCTGAAAACTTGTAACAGGTAGGCTCAATTGTGCTGAGTGAAACAGACAAACTGCAAACTACAGAAGAGCTGGTTACGTTTTTGTTTTGTGATTGTGCATTTAAAAAACACACAACTAAAAAAAGATTAAGAACTA
>JACMLS010000329.1 GCA_014379485.1 Bacteroidia bacterium
AAATATGTTCGCAATTGTAAAGATAGCTGGTCAGCAGTTCAGGGTTCAGAAAGATCAGACGTTATTTGTTCCCCGTGTGAGTGGTAATGCCGGAGATGCATTGGAATTTAATGATGTGCTGCTGACAAATTCGGATGGAAAATTATCCATCGGTGATGCAGCAAATGCAGTGATTAAAGCAGAAATTGTCGGCCATGTTCAAGGCGATAAGGTGATTGCATTCAAAATGAAAAGAAGAAAAGGATTCAGAAAAAAACATGGTCATCGCACCCAGTATTCTCAAATAAAAATCACCGGAATTTCAGGAGAAAAAAATTAGGTTTTTGACAGCTATTTTTTTAGCATAATTCTTAGAAGTAAAATCATAAATAATGGCACACAAAAAAGGCGAAGGTTCAGTAAAAAATGGACGTGATTCGCAAAGCAAAAGATTAGGTGTAAAAATATTTGGTGGCCAGCAAGCTCTTTCGGGAAACATTATAGTTCGCCAACGCGGCACAACATTTCATCCCGGAAAAAATGTAGGCGTTGGTAAAGACTTTACAATTTTTGCAACCACTGATGGTGTTGTAGAATTCAGGAAAAGTAAGGGAGATAAAACATATATCTCTGTAAACGCTCTCACTCCTTCAGCGTAATTTTTTCAAATTAGTTTTGGCAGTTAAAGAATTGTTTTTACTTTAGTAAATATTTACTAACAATTAAATTCTATTAACATGGCTATGGCAAAAAAAGCAGCAGCAAAAAAAGCAGCGCCTAAGAAGGCAGCAGCTAAAGCGGCTCCTAAAAAAGCAGCAGCAAAAAAAGCAGCGCCTAAAAAGGCAGCAGCAAAAAAAGCAGCAGCTAAAAAGAAGTAGATTAAGCTCTAATACAGCTAAATACCTAAGTCCCGATTTATCGGGACTTTTTTATTTTATACAATTGTGAACTCCTGAAAGCCTTTACAGCAAACAGTTACAGCCTTCTATACTTTAAGAAGTATATTTTAATAATTTTAGAAATGTATTTCTCTTTTAATCTTATAACATCACAAAATTAATGATGACCAACAATCAGATCGCCGATCATTTTTCATTGCTTGCAAAGCTTATGGAGATACACGGAGAAAATAGTTTTAAAACAAAATCATACGCCATTGCATCATATAATATAGATCAACTGCAACACGAATTGCAGGACATGGAGGAACACCAAATATTCTCACAACACGGAATTGGCGAAGCAACAGGAAAAAAAATTATTGAATTAATAAAAACAGGAAAGTTAAAGTTACTTGATGACGTGATAAATAAAACACCGCCAGGTGTTATGGAAATGCTTAAGATAAAAGGTATAGGCCCAAAGAAAATTTCTACCATTTGGAAAGAGATGGAAATAGAAAATCTTGGGGAATTATTATACGCTTGTCATGAAAACAGGCTGATGCTCTATAAAAATTTTGGGAAGAAAACGCAGGAAAAAATTATTGAAGCCATAGAATTTTATGAATCGCAAAAAGGTAATTTTTTGTTTGCACAGGTAGAAGTTTTAGGGCAGGAATTATCGGCTTATTTACGTAAGATTTTTAGTGACGAAACAATTGTAATTACCGGAGAATATTTAAGACATAGCGAGATCATTTCAACGCTGGAATATGTATTGCCTTTTTCTTCA
>JACMLS010000330.1 GCA_014379485.1 Bacteroidia bacterium
ACTACTACGGTATGGTGCACGGTAAAGAACGGACCAGTGATGCGTTACTGGTCTGTTGGCAAGGACAGCGATACACTGCCCGGGTTGCAAGACGTTGTGTTCATTACCTATTATGCTTTCACAAATAAAGTCCACCTATAAAACTCAGCTCTCTTCGTTGCACAAAAAATTAAAATCCTCATTTACAACGGTAAACTCCGGTTTTAATTTTTTGTGCGCCTCGATATCTGAATTTTATAGGCGTCCTTAAATTAGTTTAATTTTTTATAAAAGCAGCGCAGGCTCTTCGTACATTCTGAGGACTGGGTCGGTCAACTCAGGCTGGGGACGCCAGTTGTATTATTTCATTTCCGGGAAATCGAACCGGAAATGATACAACTGGCGTCCCCAGCACGGTAAAGAACGGACCAGTGATGCGTTACTGGTCTGTTGGCAAGGACAGCGATACACTGCCCGGGTTGCAAGACGTTGTGTTCATTACCCGCTGCTGCTTCTACAAAAAAACTTTTTTATTTGTAATTACTATTTGAAAGAACGAATATTATTATTTCAATCTAAAATTAAATTCTGTGCGCTTGCCCTGTTGTTGGATGTTCTCTGTACTGAATCCTTAATGCGAGAATATGTTCGCATGGACCTTTGTACAGGTTGTTACGGATGTGATAATAGCAATTGCAACCCGCAGATGCGATGCGATTGTCTTTATCAATCACCAAACGGGCAGTATAATCTTTTCCTCCTTCTTTCACTGTGCCTTCTAATTTCAATGTGCCGTCTGCTTGTGAATTTACCTGTAATTTTACTGCACCTATTTCAACAAAACGCGTCGCAGAGCCTTCGCGCTCATTTGCAAAACGTAAAGATTCCATTGGCAATGCGTCTTTACTTAATTCACGAATGCGGTATTGATTTTTATTCAGATCAAAAATAACTTTTCCGCATTGAGTGAATGCCGATAATGCACCGAGCACTAATTTTTTTTCTATTCCAATTCTTTTTGAAAGTGTGTCTGCGTCTTCTACCCAGTTTTGTTTTAATCCCATAAAAACTTTTTGCATTGTTATCGGATCTGCTTCTGAACGTGGAGCAAGCAGATCGAAATTTCCCTGCTGCGACCAATCGTTTGCAGTCCATCCCGATAATCCCAAAGTAAAATTCATGTCTTCCATCTCTGCTATGTAGAAAGAGGGAAGACCGGAACCCAATAAAACAACTTTAAAACTTTTCGCAACCGGAATTAATCTTTCCAGCAACATCATTCTCCTGCGGCCCCACACACGTATTTCCTGTTCTGTACTTCCGTGATAAAAACTGCGCGGACATTCCAGTTCAATATTCCAGGGATCGAAAATTAATTTTACCGGCTGACCGGGTTTTAAAATATAACGAATGGAACGCGGTCCGATTTTTTCTTTTTTTCTTTTGAGAAGAAATAAAATATTGTGCATATCCATCGGATGAAAAGTAATGGAGTGGGCAGGTAAGGTCATTGCTGAACTCACTTGCAAAAATCCTCTTACCCAACTGTCAGGCACATCAATTTTTATTTCTTTAAAACTTTCTTGTTCTTCTGTTTTTACTTCAAAGCCCGAAGGATCGATGACGAATTTTGTTTCTTTGTAATCGCGGATCTTCTGAAATTCATCATAAAGTGCAGATGAATAATCAATATTGGTTGTGCCGCATTTAAAATCGTTGATCTTCGTAAATACTTCGTAATTGCAACCTAATTTTCCATAAGAAGATTCGTCTTTGCTGAAACATTCAAAAAAAACTTCGTCGGGATGAACTGTAATTACCGGATCCAAAACGATCCACATATCGCGGTCATTTTTGTAGATATAATTAAAGTAATCACTTTTTGCTTTGTTGAAAGGTCCGAGTAATTTATATTTTTCGTTTCGAACAGTGTTTAATTCAGTTCTGACGGTTTCTAATTTCGCTGAAACATCTGCGGCGCCTTTCATATATTCAGCGAGCCAGATATTTTCCTGCTGTAAAGCCCATGCTTTGTAATCTGTTTTATCTTTTGGTTTAAAACGAAAATCAGAAACAACAATATCATGCAATGCAGAAATTGCTTCGCGGAAAGGAATGTGTTTATTCAGTACACCATTAAAAAAAGTTGGTTCGCGATGAACGTCGGGAGAAAAATTCATTTCCGTAGCAGTAGAACTGTTACGCACCGATGTATCTGAGCCAAATTTATAATTGAACAACATCTGCCGTTTCGTTTTTTAGTTCTCCGTAAGCTTTAACTTCATTTATTTTTATCATTACTTCTACCGAAGGATATTTTTTATGAATATCGCGCAGGCTTTTTATATATTGCGCTTTATCCTGTATTGCCGCTGTTGCCGAAATTCGGTTAAAAATTGTTGCAACAAGATGAGCGGTTTTTTCATCGGCAAGCGCTTCTTGTGTGAGTAAGTGAATTGCTCTTGTTTTTGCGACCCTTCCTTTATTTACCTGCGAGAGAAGTGTTATAAAATAATGATGCAGTTTTTCAATTGCCGAAAAATTATTTTTTGCATAGTTATCTAAAAATCCGGAGGCGAATAATTGCATTTTTCCGTCGGGATGCTGAGAAAGTTTTACGAGGTATTCAAATCCTTTGTCTTTTTCGAACCAGCGGGTGATCATTTCTCTTCCGTAAGCCTGCACATCTTCTTTTACACTATCACACAAAGAAACAAACATTCCGGGCTCCCAGTCTTCTGAAGAAAAATTATCACGAAAGAAATCAAAAGCAAATTGTCGTGTGTCTGCCCATTCAGAATCTGTGAGGCGAACTGCTTCTTTCTTTTCAGCTTTCATTCTTGGAACAGAAACTTTAATGTAATTCCAGGCGTGTTGGCGCATGGCAAGCAATGGCGCGCCGGCAAGTGATACCAATTCATCGGTATCAAGCGAATTCATATCTACTTTATTTGTCAGCAGGTAAAAACCAAGTTCCTGCGCTGCAATGTATTTTCCTTTGCACAACGAAAATATTTTTTTCCTGTCGAGCCCGTCTAAATGTTCGCTAAGTTTTCCACGGATCAACTCTAAAATATCCTGGTGTAAGCCTTCGTATTTTTCCTTAATTGTAAGCATGGGAAGGAAAAGTTCAACAATTTCTTTTCCGAGGCCTTTTTCATATTTTACTAATTTATCTAAAACAGGATGAACTGCTTTGCGCATATCTGCCAAAGGAGAAATAGCAAGACTGAGTAAAAGGTTTTTCTTTAAAACTAAAACTGCTTCAGGTAATTTTCCGATCAGTTCTACCGCAACGTTTCTTGCCACCACACTTTCAGATTGAAGAAGTGTAAGTAAGATCAAGTCCGGAATTTTTTCTGCCGGAATATTTCCGTACAACAAAATTCTTCCTGCAATTGCATGAACAGGTGGAAATGAATGTTTGCAAAGCTGATCTAAAATTTCATCGTTTACAGACGGAATAAGCGGAATAATTGAAGTGCAAAGTACTTCTGATAAG
>JACMLS010000331.1 GCA_014379485.1 Bacteroidia bacterium
GCACTTTTTTCTCTGCTTCCGGAAAACCGTTTGGCATTTGATTCCTACATTGGCTATATGATGTTTAAAAACGGTTTGCCCATTGCTTACGGTGGTGCGTGGATCTTTTTTAATCGCGCACTTATAGGAATAAATATTTTTGATGCTTATCGTGGAGGTGAATCTTCTTTTCTGTTTGCGCAATTACTGCGTGTCTATCACCAGCGCTTTAAAGTAGATAGCTTTTCTGTTGAGCCTTATCAGTATGGGAAAGATAATCCCGAGGGAATTTCGTCTGGCGCGTATTGGTTCTATTATCGTTTCGGATTCCGGTCTGATGATGAGAAGCTAAAGTTTCTTGCTGAAGAAGAAACTGAAAAGATAAAAACTATAAAAGGCTATCGTTCTCCGGCAAACGTCTTAAAACAGTTTACCAACTCAAACATTACTTTAAACCTGAAAGAAAAAACAGAGGAACAGGACGCTGGTAAAATCAGTCTTGAAATTTCAAAATACATCGCCTTAAATTTCAACGGCAACAGATCTGCCGCATTAATAACCGCAAAGAAAAATTTTGAGTCAGTATTCGGAAAAAAATTATTCCAGCCCAAAACAAAGAACGAAGTTTCTGTATTCGAAAACTGGTCTTTGTTACTCCTGGTTCATCCAAAAAAAATCAACAGCAAAAAAGCCAATTCTTTTCTCGCAGATCTTTTAAAATCAAAAGCAAACGGAAAAGAAAGTGATTACATTTCTCTTCTTCAGAAATTAAATTAATTCACCTGAGCCTTACTATTGGGTGGAAGGATGGAATGGTGGAAGGCTGGGAAGCAATTTCACCGAAGGGAAATAAAAGAAAATTCTCTTCAGAAGGCTCTCCCCCAATCTTCCAACCTTCCAATCTTCCACCCATTAATTATTTTACGTATCTTTGCGCCGAACCTTTAAAGCCAAACCAATGTTCACCACTGATCAACTGAAAGACCTCACCGATCGCCAACTGGCCTTAAGGGGGTTTCTTTGACTACGATAGAAAGATAAAAGACATAGCCGAAGAAGAAGAGCGTACGCTTGCCCCCAATTTCTGGGACGATCCCAAAAAAGCCGAAGAGATCCTTAAAAAAATTAAACTCAAAAAAAATTGGGTAGTAGCTTACGACGATCTTACACGGGCCGTTGAAGACACTACTACCTATTTCGATTTTTTTAAAGCCGGAGAAGCCACCGAAGCAGAATGCGAACTGCAATTTGCAACAGCCTCTAAACTTTTAGAAACCCTTGAGTTTAAAAACATGCTCAGCGGCCCCGAAGATGCTTTGGGTTGCGTACTGCAAATAAACTCAGGCGCAGGCGGTACAGAAAGTTGCGACTGGGCAAGTATGCTAATGCGCATGTACATTATGTGGGCAGAGAAAAAAGGATTTAAAGTAAGCGAACTGGATCTGAACAACGGAGACGTTGCCGGAATAAAATCTGTGTCACTACAAATTGAAGGTGATTTTGCTTATGGATATTTAAAAGGAGAAAACGGTGTACATCGTTTGGTGCGTATTTCGCCTTTCGATTCAAATGCAAAACGCCACACTTCTTTCGCTTCTGTTTTTGTTTATCCCATAGTGGATGATACGATTACAATTGATATTCATCCCAACGATATTGAAATGAGCACATCCCGTTCAGGCGGTGCGGGCGGGCAGAATGTAAACAAAGTTGAAACAAAAGTTCAGCTGCTTCATAAACCAAGCGGAATTGTTGTGGTGTGCCAGATAGAAAGATCGCAATTAGGAAACCGTGAGCGGGCCATGCAAATGCTCAGGTCTCAGTTATACGAAATTGAAATGCGCAAAAAGAACGAAGCACGCGCAGCAGTTGAAGACGGTAAAATGAAAATTGAATGGGGTTCGCAAATTCGTAATTACGTTTTTCATCCTTACAAATTAGTAAAAGACGTTCGTACCGGATTCGAAACAAGCAACGTATCAGATGTAATGGATGGTGAGATAGATGATTTTATCAGAGCTTTTTTGATGGAATACGGTACGCGGATTTAATACACTAAAAATTAAAACCACAATAGAAACATAGAACACAATAGAGTTTATTTTTCTACTGTGCTCTATTGTTTCTATTGTGATTGAAAAAAAGCAGAAAATTACTCTACCACAAGTTTTTGCACTTCAGAAATTTTATTTACGCCAACACTCTTCACAAAATAAATTCCTTTACTCATTCCCGCTAAATTTAAAATCGTGGAATTTGTTGTAACTGAAATTCTTTTCACAAGATTTCCTGTAACATCAAAAATTTCTACCACAGATCCGATAGCTATCGGATTTGGCTGAGAAAAAATTGTTACGTTTTCTTTAGCTGGATTTGGAAATAGTTTTAAAGTTGAAACAGCATTATTTTTAATTCCCAATATAGGATCTAATGCAACAACAGAATCGTTTACAAGTCCCACAGAGGTTTGGTTGTTTGCATTATCGATCAGCACCACATTACTCAATGTAAAATTTACGTTTTGCGTACCTGAATAATTATTTTTTGTAATAAAGCCCATGTTTGCAATGAGCCCGTTACCCGAAACGTTGGTATGATCGTAGCGCGAAACAACGCCCTGCATCATTCCGCTTGCTCCGTCATTCATAGCAATACACATCATGTTGGTGTTTTGTATTCCCATCCAGCTTCCGTTTCCGTTAATACTAAATGAAGCCGGATCAATTACATTCGCATCAAAATTAATGGTGAACGCAATTCCGTAAATATTATTTGCAGAGTTGATCGCATCTCCCAATGAAAGTAAAATGTTTCCCGAAGAACCTGCTGTTAAAG
Source organism: Bacteroidia bacterium (assembly GCA_014379485.1). Taxonomy (GTDB): domain Bacteria; phylum Bacteroidota; class Bacteroidia; order B-17B0; family Aurantibacillaceae; genus AM-1111. Next base: position 2,815 of record JACMLS010000331.1, read on the forward strand.
TATCCTGGACAATATCAATTTTCAGAGCTGGATTTCCTCCTGCAGGAATTATATTTCCGAATTTACTGGCAGGCCTTGTCAATCCAAAATTTTGTATTACTGCAACAGTATCATTTAAATTTATTGTTCCATCACCATTGCAATCAATATGTTTGTCATCGCTGCTTCCTAAAATTGTTGCACCACCGTTTTGTGCCGGAACACCAATCCAATTATTTCCAGCATTCGTTCTTGGCCATTGCGCCGTTCCATTTCCCAATGAAATTGCAAGCAGGTCGTTGTTGTCTGCCGTCAGATCATCGTTCGCATCTCCCGGCCAAACTAAATTGCATGAGTCAGGAATATTAACATTTGAAATGCAAGAAGAACAACCGTTTGCATCAGACGCGCAAACTGTTGCTGTGCCTGCAGAAATTCCTGTTAGAGAAGTTGAGCCACTTGGCCCCCACATTCCAACGCCGGGTGCAGAGCCTTGATAAGAATAAGGACTCGCGCCCCCGCTTCCGGAAAAACTCATTGAGCCGTTTGCAGTCATGCAGGCGGGTTCGGTTATTGAATTAATTGTTACCGTTGGATTTGCATTTACAGTAACAGAAGTGGTTGCTGTAGCACTACAAGTTCCCAAAGTAACTGTACAAGTAAAAACACTGTTTAAGCAGGTTGTAGAATTTAAAATTACCGGATTTTGGATTAAACCAATATAGCCACATGGCCCAACCCATGCATAAGTTGCGCCGTTGGTTGAACAGAGTAAATTAATTGTTTGCCCTGCGCAGTACGGACCTGTATTAGATAAAACAGGAGTTGGAAGCGGATTTACCGTAACGTTAGTAGTTGAAGTGCCAACACAGCCCATTGCGTTTGTTGCAGTAACAGTATACACTCCGGCCATTGAGGGAGTGCATGATACAATAGAGGGATTTTGAACAGAAGAAGAAAACCCTATTGGGCCTCCCCAAGAATACGAAATTCCAACAGAAGTACAATTTAATTGTATTGTTGATCCTGCACAATATGGCCCTGTATTAGAAGCAAAAGGCACCGGTAACGGATTTACTGTTACAGTTGTTACATAAAAAGCAGTACAACCCTGGCTGTCAGTAACTGTAAATGTGTACGAAGTTGTTGTTACCGGTGATGCGGTTGGACAAAGAATTGTTGAAGAACTTAATCCAGATGCCGGGCCCCAGGTGTAGGTATAAGGAGGGGTTCCGCCGCTTGCTGCACCGCATAAACTCAAAGCACTTCCAAGACACAACGATGGCGAAGTTGCTGTTGCTACCAATGGCGAAGGTTGTGTTACAGTTGCACCCACAGTAAAAGTTGTAACACCATCATCTACAGTTGCTGTATAGCTTCCCGCAGGAAGATTTGTAATGGTTGGTGTTGTCTGCCCGCCCGGTGCCCATAAGTAAGTGTAGCTGGCTGTTCCTCCGTTCGCAGTAACAGTAAGCGCGCCGTTACTTTGTCCGTTACAGTTTACGTTTGTTTGCGAGGTAATCGTTGCCGATAAAGCCTGTGCATTTATTGCAGAAGAAAAAGAAAAGAAAATTGCTGAGACGAGTAAGAATTTATTCATGGGGGACGAATTTTTGGAAACCTAATTTAGGGAAATTTTTTAGAATAAAAAACTATTTTCCACCCGCATAATAGATCCAGAGATCGTGCTCGTCTTCCATCATTTTTGTTTCTGTTGTATAGAGCACATTGGTATATTTAGTTGAAATGGGGGGCGGGGTTACTCTGTCAGAAATCTCTGTAACCCGGTAGGGAATTCCTGAAAAACATCTGAAGAAAAAAATATCATCCATGTTTTTTACATAAGCAGGAAATGATTTGTCTGCTGCTTTTTGTTGAGCAAGAAATTTTCTGCATTGGGGATAATACACGTTGAATAATGAAACAGTATCGTGAATGTTCCTTTCCCGGGTTACAAGATCTCTTTTTACCATTGGAGAGATGGATATAATTCTTCTTTCGGTAAGCATCCTGTCAAAATCAAAAAACCAGTCTTCTTTAATGCAGAACCCAAGAATTTTTAACGAGTCGGTATTTTTTATTTTTTGAAAGTCTATGGTTGATTTGGTAATGAATTCATCTTCGTTGTAAGCATCAAACTTTTTTTCTTTTATCGCGTTAAGTAGAAACAATAAAAGTTTGTTTTCTTTAAAAAGAAGTTCATTGTTTTCAGGAGATAAATAGCGCCAAGTTCTGGTTTCTGTTACAACTGCACGCTGCTGCAAATATCGTAAGGGAATAAAACTATCGCTGTTTCTCGTTAAAAAATAATCAGGTTTCATTAAAAGTGGAATGGGCCCTTTTTTAGGAATTACGGGAAGCAATTGTTCAAACTCAAATCCATTTTTGTACAGGCGTTTTACTTTTAAATTGCCAAGGCTGTCCCAAACCTTCCATTCACCTGTTCTCATTCCGTTAATAAAATTTCCTGTTGCTTTCTTTTTGCCGTTGGAATAGAATGAAATGTAGGTTCCGGTAATTCTCCCTTCGCTCATTGTAAAAGCAGAAGAATAGTTTTTGCCTTTTACATTGATTTTTCCTTCTTGAGAAAAGGCTGGAAACCATAAAAATGAGGTCAGTAACAAAACAATAACCTGCTTAATATGTGTATAGGAGCACACTTTTGTCATTTTATTTTTTTACACTTAGTCCCCACCATTTTAAAACTCCTCCATCGTTAAAATACCATGTTCCAAAACCAGGGTTTCTCCAACTCATTTCTATGGCGTTCTTTTTCCGTTCAGCTTCTGTTTTTCCGGCTGGTAATTTTTTTAATGAAATTTTTACGATCCGAAATGAAACATATTTGTATCCCTCATCCGAATAAATATAATTTGAACGGTGACTGTAACTATTCTCACTTTTGTAAAACCAATTACTGCCCGCAACGCGCTTTCTTTTAATAACCTTCGAATCTTCTTTTTCGGTGAGATAGTAGTAGAGAAAATACAGCTCTTTACCCAGGTTTGAATAAGACGACTCATCATAACTATTCATTAACATGTCAGAATATAGTTCTATTTTAAAATCAGTTTTTTTTGAGTCAGAAAGATTTTTATATGCCAGTTTCCATTCAGGAAAAACAGGAACACGGTAAAAGAACTGTATAGAATCTTTATTCTCTTTTATGGTTTTCCACTTACAATAATTCATTGCATTTGCCCATGAGACACCCACAGCAGAATAATCATCGTACTTTTTTGTGTTCACATAATCTGTATAATCCTTTTCATTCATAATAGAAGAATCGGGTAAATTAGAAATGTAACAAGCTTCCCCTGAATCTTTTTTCATAGCCGCCAGAAAAACTTTATACTCTCCTAAAGTTACCTGGCTTGAAATCTGAAAAGTATCAACCAGGAGTTCTGTTTTGTTTTTTGAACCTGCCCAACTATCTGCAAACTCAAACTCCAGCTTCCCCGCCAATTTTTCAGGATAGATCTTTTGTGCAGAAATTACAGCGAAAGAAAAAACGGATATGAGTAAAAGAGAATATTTCATCAGCTACTGCTAAATTAAGAAATCTTTGTTTTAAAGAGTGATTAACAAGAATTTAGTGTGGAAGAAAAAGATTTTGACAGCAACTGATTCTAATTGCAAAAAAGTCTTGTGGCTTTCAATCCCCCTCAGCTTTTCCTTCGGAAAAACTTTTCCCCCTTTCCAAGTGGGAGTGCGCGCTTTCCCTCCCACTTGGAAAGCTAATCTCCGTACACAATTTTTCGCATCAAATTAACAGGTTGTTGTTGAATAAAACTCTTCTATAAGTCCTTAGCC
>JACMLS010000332.1 GCA_014379485.1 Bacteroidia bacterium
CCAAGGCAACATTGTATTGGGATCATTTACCGGAAAGTTGCTTAATGTAATAGACCTGATAAAGACTTTTGATTTAGGAGTAATATCATCTTCCTGCCCAAGCAAGGGGATATCTCTCTGGCAGCCAATAATAGTCGCAAAGACTATTAATAGAAATACTAAATAATACTTTTTCATGAAATAGACTTGATTTATCTATTTTAATAACGTAAGCAAAAGTATAAATAATATGTGCAAAAGGGATATTTTACCCCAAAACGTTGATTTTTTAAAGGAAAAAGCCTTCCACAAAAAAATTATTGCAAAAAGTTGCTAAAATCAAATTTTTTGCCTTTAAATTTGTGACAATCTTGTAATATAGTTTTCTTAACGAAGTTTTTAATAAATCAAACGAATGGCAAAAAAGAAAAAATCCAAAGGCGGAAAATCTGCAAAAAAGAAAAAATCCGCTGCTAAAAAACCTGCTGCAAAGAAAAAATCCGCACCAAAATCAAAGGCGAAAAAACCGCTGAAAAAATCTGTGAAAAAAGCAGCGAAACCCACGGCAAAAAAAGCAGCTCCTAAGAAAGCTGTTAAGAAAAAACCGGCTCCAAAACTTAAAACAAAAAAGAAAATCGTTAAAAAAGCTGTTAAGAAAAAACCATCTAAACCAGCTAAAGTCAAAGCAAAACCGGTAAAAAAGAAACCTATCGTAAAGAAAAAAACACCAAAAGTAAAAGCTCCGGCAAAATCGAAAGCATTATCCTCAAAACCCAAACCCTTCAGGGAAATTCCAATGGCGCCTACACCGGAAGATGTAATGATTGCTGAAAGTATAATTGATATAAAAACAACTATACCTGACGAGCCGCTGCATGAAGATGAAAAGTTAGATGAATTCCGTGAAAGTCTTGGTGGTCCGATTCATGACTGGGGCGAACTTCTTACCCGTGATGATGAAAAAGCAAAGGAAGATGACAGTGCCGATGAAGATGACGATGAAGAAAAACTTTACTGACAGGAATTATTTCCTTCAAAAAGCTCTGAAAATTTTCAGAGCTTTTTTTATGAAAAATATTTGCAAATAAAAATTGCATTGACACTTGCAAAGAATATCTTTGCAGTCCTTAAAAACATAGTGCGGGGTGGAGCAGTGGTAGCTCGTTGGGCTCATAACCCAAAGGTCGTAGGTTCGAATCCTGCCCCCGCTACCAATAGTTCTTTGCAAATTACAGAGAACTTTTTAATAATATTTATAAGCATATTTTTTTGTCAGGAAATTAATTTTTTATTTGGAAAAGATGTGCCTGCAAATTTTCAAACTCAGAGCTGTTTTTCTAAAAGGATAAATTACTTTTCTTAAATCTTTTGTTGCATTATTAGCATTTCCATTTTATTCTTTGTGGCTTTTACGCTGAATTTTCCTGTGTCCTTTCCGACAGCATAGAAATTTACCCACGAAGGGTATCCTGGTAGTTAAATTTGCAAGATCTTCTAATGACAAATTCCCATTGAAAAAGCAGAAGGAAATAAAAAAGGAGGACTCGCATCCTCCTTTCATTACTGTATATCCGTAAATCTTATTGCTGGTATGAACTCTTCAGCACATACTTCCTCTTCAGATTTACAACA
>JACMLS010000333.1 GCA_014379485.1 Bacteroidia bacterium
GCAGGCACCTACACTGTTACACTGATTGTAAATGCAGGGCTTCCGTGTTCTGATACGGTAGACTATGTGCTCACCTTGCTCAATAATATTGTACAATCTCAGTTTATTTATTCGGTTGTACCATGTACAGATTCTGTTATCTTTTTTAATTCATCATTAAATACAAGCAGTTTTGCCTGGAATTTTGGCGACGGTACAAATAATTACACAGCAAATCCGAAACATAATTTCGTAAATAACGGAACTTATACGGTTACCCTTATCAGTAGTCCGGGTACCATGTGCGCAGATACTTTTACAGATGTAATAACGCTGGTGGCCCTGCAGGTTCTCTCTTCTTTTACTGCTGATTCTGTTTACTGTTTTACCGGAAGTTTACCGGTTACTTTTATAAACTCATCAGCTCCAGACAGCGCACAGTATTCCTGGAATTTTGGCGATGGTACATTTGGAACGGGTTCAGGAGATCAAACACACATTTATACCCAGTCTGGTTATTACACGGTAACACTTACTGTTTCAGATTCCGCAGCCTGTAATTTCGCCGACAGTTCTTTTATGCACATTTCCGCAAATTATCAGCCATCTGTAAATCTCGGAAACGATTCTGTTTTTTGTGCCGGAACTTTAGCAGGATTGATTCTTGATGCCGGAAATGCAGGAATGTCTTATCTGTGGAACGATGCAAGCACATTACAAACACTTACCATTTCAGCTACAGGCAATTATTTTGTTACTGTTTCTGACGGGCCTTGTTTTGACCGTGACACAATAAAATTCTCTGAACTTTTACCGGCAGCAATAAATTTCTCTAACGGAATTTGTGATGCCGGAAACATACAGCTTGATGCGGGTGCAGAGGCAACATCTTATTTGTGGAGCAACGGAGACACCAGCCGTGTTGTATCCATTAACACTCCTGGCATTTATTGGGTTGAGATACAAACCGGAACCTGTACTTCAGACGATACTTTAGCGATCACTGATCTTGTACGTGGTTCATCGTTTTACATTCCTAATTCATTTACGCCAAACAATAATCATGTAAACGAAGTGTTTGCACCAATTGCAGTAGGTATTTCAGATTACACCTTACAGATCATTGATAGGTGGGGCGAAAAAATATTTGAGTCGAAAGAAGTAACTGAAGGATGGGACGGAACTATTAACGGCCGCAAAGCAGAAGAAGGAATGTATGTGTGGATAGTTGATTACTCAAATGATTGCGAAGGCGGCCAGTACCATCACAAAGTCGGACACGTAAATGTGATCAGGTAAAATTTATTTCCCAAAGGGTTTACTGAACTTTCTTCCTGAAACCCGCAGACCCACACATTTTAAAACACGCCCAATGCAACAGCTCTTGTTGCCTCAGAAGCGCCCATAGTGTAATAATGTATGCAAGGCACTTTGGCTTTCATAAGTTCTTTGCTTTGCTGTATGCACCAGTTAATGCCGGCTTGTTTTATTGCCTTATCATCTTTGCATTTTTCAAGCTCCTCATAAAAAGGTTGAGGAATATCTATATGAAAAACTTTGGCAAGTGCGGTGATCTGTTTTTTTCCGGTAAGAATTTTTAAGCCGGGAATTATAGGAACATTGATGCCGTTATCTCTGCAGGTTTTTTCAAAAGCAAAGAATTTTTCATTGTCAAAAAACATTTGCGTAACAATATAATCTGCTCCGGCGTCAACTTTAGCTTTTAGCATTTTAATATCGCTGAACATATTGGGCGCTTCAAAATGTTTTTCAGGATAGCCTGCAACACCCACACAAAAATTAGTGGGAGCAACATCCTGCATATCTTCATGCAAATACATGCCCCTGTTCATTCTGCCTATTTGCCCAACAAGGTCAATTGCATATTGGTGTCCGCCCGGTTCAGGAACAAACGCAGGTTCGGTTTTAATGGAGTCGCCACGCAAGGCAAGTACATTATCAATTCCTAAAAACTGCAGATCTATTAAAGCATTTTCTGTTTCTTCCACCGTAAACCCACCGCAAATAATATGTGGCACTGCATCAATTTTATATTTATTCATCAGTGCAGCACAAATTCCAACTGTACCGGGGCGTTTACGGATAGAAACTTTTTCAAGATATCCGCCATCGCGTTTCTTATAAACATATTCCTCTCTATGGTAAGTAACGTCAATAAAGCAAGGCTTAAATTCCATTAAAGGATCAATACTATCATAAATACTCTGAATGCTTTTTCCTTTTAAAGGAGGCAATATCTCAATAGAGAACAAAGTTGATTTGGCATTTTTAATGTGTTCGGTAACCTTCATAAAAAAAAATTGAACCGCAAAAGTATAAAAAAAGAGACGAGGGACGAAGGACGAGGGCAAGGGACGAGGAAAAAAAGTGAAAAAATCACCCTCGTCACTCGTCCTTCGCCCCTCGTCCCTAAAAAATGTGTACTTTTGCAACCCGATTAAGACAAATGAAACACATTCGTAATTTTTGCATCATTGCACACATAGATCACGGTAAGAGCACGCTGGCTGATAGGTTGCTGGAGTATACAAACACTATTTCTAAAAGAGAAATGTCTGCCCAGGTTCTGGACGATATGGATCTTGAGAAAGAAAGAGGCATTACTATAAAAAGTCATGCCATACAGATGGATTATGTTTTGAACGGAGAAAAATTTGTTTTTAACCTCATAGATACTCCCGGTCACGTAGATTTTTCTTACGAAGTTTCCCGTTCAATCGCAGCCTGCGAAGGAGCTTTGCTTATTGTAGATGCAGCGCAGGGAATTCAGGCACAAACAATTTCTAATTTGTACCTGGCACTTGAGCATAATCTTGAAATAATTCCAATCCTTAATAAAATAGATTTGCCAAGCGCAGAGCCTGAGTTGGTAAAAGACCAGATAGTTGACCTGTTAGGTTGCAAGCGCGAAGACATTATGGCCGCATCAGGAAAAACAGGGCAAGGGGTTCATGAAATTCTTGAAGCTATTGTATCAAGAATACCGGCACCTAAAGGAGATCCGAACGGGCCTTTGCAGGCTTTGATCTTTGACTCTGTATTTAATTCTTTCAGGGGAATTATTGCTTATTACAGAATTCTTAACGGCGCCATTAAAAAAGGAGACAAAGTAAAATTTGTTAACACAGGCAGTGAATATATTGCTGATGAAGTGGGAGTTTTAAAACTTGCGCTCTCTCCTAAAAATGAGGTAAAGACAGGAGACGTTGGATATATTATTTCGGGAATAAAAAATGCAAGAGAAGTTAAGGTGGGAGATACAATTACAACAGTACTTAATCCTACCCACGAAATTATAAAGGGTTTTGAAGATGTAAAGCCAATGGTTTTTGCCGGAATTTATCCGGTAGACACAGAAGATTTTGAAGAATTGCGCTATTCGATGGAAAAACTTCAGCTCAATGATGCCTCTTTAACCTGGGAACCGGAATCTTCTGCCGCTTTAGGATTTGGTTTCAGATGCGGATTTTTAGGAATGCTGCATATGGAGATTATACAGGAAAGATTGGAAAGAGAATTTGGGATGACGGTAATTACAACAGTACCCAACGTTTCTTACGTGTGTCATAACTCTAACGGCGATATAATAAGGGTAAACAATCCAACAGATCTTCCGGATCCGGCACGGATTGATTTTATTGAAGAACCGATTATTAAAGCAGCCATAATCACCAAATCAGAATACATTGGTGCTATTATGAATTTGTGTATAGAAAAGAGGGGAGAACTTAAAAATCAGAACTATTTAACAACTGACAGGGTAGAGTTGATCTTTGAAATGCCACTGGGCGAGATCGTGTTTGATTTTTATGACCGGTTAAAATCCATTTCGCGCGGTTACGCATCGTTTGATTATTCGCCTGTTGGAATGAAGCCTTCTGACCTTGTTAAGCTTGATATTTTATTGAACAGCGAGCAGGTAGACGCTCTGTCTGCGCTTATTCACAGAAGCAATGCCCATACTTTTGGGAAAAAGATGTGCGAAAAGTTAAAAGAATTAATTCCGCGCCAGCAGTTTGAGATCCCTATACAGGCCGCTGTAGGAGCTAAAATTATAGCAAGAGAAACCATTCGCGCTCTAAGAAAAGACGTAACAGCAAAATGTTACGGTGGCGATATTTCGCGAAAACGCAAATTACTTGAGAAGCAGAAAGAGGGTAAGAAAAAAATGAAACAGGTGGGCTCAGTTGAAATTCCGCAAAGTGCGTTTATGGCAGTGTTAAAATTAAACGACTAAGCTGTTTTTTTAAAGTATTTTTATTAAATTTGTGTATTAATCCTAAAACAAATAATAAGATGAAAAAAATCTACTCTTTAGCAATAGCCGGACTTTTGGCGGGTGGTATTTCTGCTCAATCGAGCATTAATAACCCGGTTAATAATGTAAAGCCAAAACCTTCACACGTAGCCCAGTTTGACAAGGCTAAATTCTCTCAAAAATTTCAACCTGTAAACCCTAATGTTGCTGCACCTCCGGTTTGGGTAAACTATGGTGTTGTAATTGATCAGGTTCTTGGTGGTGGTGCCGGAATGACAGGGCCAGCTGCACTGAGTTCAAATTACCTTAATACAGATTCTTTGTTATATGGAGATTTTGGTGGAACCATGTCTTCAATCTGGTGTAATCATTTAGGTGATGTGTTTGATATTAAATCTCAGTATTTTACTCAGATTCTTGGAACTAACTGGTCATCTACTACTGCTTATACTGTAGATTCGGCTTCTATCGTTTATGCTTATATCCGTAACTCGGCTCCAACTGTAGTGGATACACTTATTTTCTCTTTCTATCAAAACGTACCAGCTGCAAATTTAGTTGGTAATGGTTTCATCGGAGCAACTGCCGCTAATTACGGAACAGATACCATTTCTGTAAAACTGATGAAATATACTTTCGGAACAAATTCTCCTAACGCATCAAGTATTACTACTGTAAAAGTTCCTCTAACAGATCAGGATACTGCAATTGCATTTTACGGTGAGAAATACTTTGAACTTAAAAATAATGCAGGTGTGGTTACTCCGTATGCTGTAGGTGCAAACAAATTAATGGCTTGCGCTGTTACATTTAAACCAGGCTTTAGCTATGCTTTAGGTGACTCTGCAGAAGGAGTTGGTAAAAACGCATTCTTCTTTACTTCTTACGAAGAAAACGGAGACGGTGGCGGAACAGGAACTTTCCAGACTTATACAGACTGTAATTACCAATCTGGTGCTTGTGATTATAACTCTTCTCACTTAGCTCCTATTGATGTTCGTTACAACCAGGCTGGTACTTGGAATGGATATTTCATCCCTTCTTATGCTTATACTGTTGGTTACGGATTTGAACATCATTTGATCTCTTACCACGTTGTTGAAACTCCGGTAGGAATGAATGAAGTTAAAAATAACCAGTTCTCTCTTGAGCAAAACGTTCCAAACCCATTCAGCACTTCTACAATTATAGATGTTACTCTTAAAAATGCAGCTAAAACTGTAACGTTTGAAGTAACTGATTTCTTCGGACGTTCAATCATCAGCCAAACTGATAATAACCTGAAACCAGGAGATTACAAATATGCTGTTGATGCAAACAAACTTTCAAGAGGAATTTATTTCTACTCTATTAACGTAGACGGAAATCGTGTTTCTAAAAAAATGATCGTAGAATAATACTACATATCACACTTCGACAGAGCTCAGTGTGACAGATAATTTTTTAAAAGTTAAAAAATCCCCGGTAATTTTTACCGGGGATTTTTTTTTGTCATACTTCGGCTCCGCTCAGTATGACAAAAAAATGAATGGTTTTATTCCGGTCTTGCTTAGTATGACAAAAAAATGAATGGTTTTATTCCGGTCTTGCTTAGCATAACAAAAAAATGAATGGTTTTATTCCGGTCTTGCTTAGCATGACAAAAAAAAGAATGGTTTTTATTCCGGTCTCTTTCAGAACAAAAAAAACAGTTAACAATCTGTAAACACAGGACGTTTATGCTGTTTCGGAAATTTTAATTTTTTTACTTTTGGCTTCTGAAAATTTATTCCCTAAACTTTTAACCAATAACTAACTCATGGCTTACATTCTCTCAATAAACGCCCGCCAGATTTTAGATTCGCGCGGAAACCCCACTATAGAAGTGGATGTGATAACCGAATCAGGAAACATGGGCAGGGCGGCGGTTCCCTCAGGCGCATCTACAGGCACACACGAAGCAGCTGAACTAAGAGATAATGATAAGTCTCAATACCTTGGTAAAAGCGTAATGAACGCAGTAAATAATGTAAATACCATTTTGCGCGAAAATCTTAAGAGCTGGTATATTTTTGACCAGGCCGGCATTGATAAAAAAATGATTGAACTGGATGGTTCTCCAAATAAAAAGAATCTGGGTGCCAATGCAATTCTCGGTGTTTCTCTGGCAGTTGCAAAAGCTGCGGCTGATGAGGCAAGCCAAACTCTTTATAAATATGTTGGTGGCGTAAATGCACTTACCCTTCCAATACCTATGATGAATATTCTTAACGGAGGTGCGCATGCAGATAACGGAATAGATTTTCAGGAATTTATGATCATGCCAGTTGGAGCACCAACGTTCAGTGAAGGGTTAAGAATGGGAACAGAGGTTTTTCATCATCTTAAAAATGTTCTTAAAAAACAAGGCCTGTCAACAAATGTTGGAGATGAAGGTGGTTTTGCTCCCAACATCAAATCTAATGAAGAAGCTTTGAAATATGTTTTGCAGGCCATTGAAACTGCTGGCTATAAACCAGGAGAAGATATTTACATTGCCTTGGATGCTGCCTCTTCAGAATTTTATGACGCAAAAGAAAAAAAATATTATTTCAAAAAATCATCCGGAGAAAAACTTTCCTCATCAGAAATGGTAGACTATTGGGCAGACTGGTGCAAAAAATATCCGATCATTTCTATTGAAGATGGAATGGCAGAAGATGATTGGGATGGCTGGAAAACAATGACAGACAAACTTGGAAAAAATGTTCAGATAGTAGGTGATGATCTTTTTGTAACCAACGTTACAAGATTGCAGGAAGGTATTGATAAAGGAGTCGCGAATTCTATACTGGTAAAAGTAAACCAGATAGGAACCCTTACAGAAACTATTAACGCA
>JACMLS010000334.1 GCA_014379485.1 Bacteroidia bacterium
ATGCCAGAATTTACCGACTTGAAGCCCATGAAAAGAATCAGCAATCCGCCTGCAGATAAAGCCAGCCAGAAATAAACCAGCACTCTTTTGTAAGATAGCAGCGCATCAAACACATATAAGTTGTGGCGCAATAAGGTAGAAAAGATCATAAATAAATTCTGAAAGATCCAGGCATAGACCAGCAGCTTTAAAAACTTATTCTCTTTTGAAAAATTTAAATTCCCCCTGAAAAAATAAATGATAATAGAGATGCCAAGAAGAATAGAGAGTACAAGCGTTCCTACACCGTTATGTACAAATTGTTTGTGCGTAACGTTTTCAGGCATACCCGAGCGCAGGTATAAATAATTAAGATCAAGAATGTTTATAAAAAGCAGCATGCCATTCAGCAATATAAAAAGCAGGAGTGCAGCTTTTCCCTCGTTCCATTTTTGTTTCAGAAAAAGATCTTCGCTGAGTTGAAGCGGAAGGTTGTTCTCCCACTTATCTATTGCATGAATGCGCTGATGCCTGACCATTCCATACACAATAAGAAATCCCAGCAGGGTAAAACCTATCCAACCTGCACTTAAAAAATCGAGATTTATTTTTTTTGTAAAATTATTAAAGAGTGGGTTGGCACTTTTATAAATGAAAAAGAAAACAAGCCCAAGCACAAGTGGAATGAGCCAGGTAAGAATGCGAAGAAAATTATTTTTTCTTCCCTCTTTCTTTTTTTGAATTGCGCTGTTAATGGAATTGAGAACAACAAAAACGCCGGAAGAAAGAATGGAATAAATACCAAAGAACAGATTGAATAGAACAGACGAGCGGGTATTTACACTCAAAGCGCATAGCAATAGAACAGAAATAAGGTTTGCCCAAAAGGCCAGCCACGAACCATGAATCAGGATAAAAACGCCCGAAATTAAACTAAGCGCAACAGACAGTATCCATTTCTTATCGTGTATTAATTCCTTATTCAGAATAAACAGAGAAGAAGATAAAACAAGATCAAAAATAAGGAAATTGATTCCAACTCCTTGTTGGTAAAACAAAAAACTAAATGCAAAAGTGCAAAACAAGATCAGCCAGTCGTTTTTACGCATGGTAACAAAAGATTTATCTGAAAGGATTTAGTCAGGAACGGAGAAATAGTGAAATAATTGTACACCGTGTTTTTTTTCTTCAGGCATTGAGTTAAAAGAAATCAGGAGAGAGTTTTTTGTTTCAGTTGGTTTATCTGCCGGTTTAACCCGGAATCCTTTTATATGTAAAAGCGGGAACTATACAGGTGTAATAGATAAGTAAGCAAAAAAACCTATTAACAAGGGTCTTAAATTATGTCCTAAAGATTTTTTTTTGTGAGGCAAATTAGAGTAATTTTGCGACTTAATTAAAAAAAAACCCAAATGAAAAAACTAGTAGTACTATTTTTAGGATTTATTTCTGTTTTCTCTGCTTCTTCGCAGAACATTACCAGGATGCTGGGTTCAAGCCCGTTCCAGGATTCACTTTGGATAATTGATACAAGCAGCTTTACAGTTGTAAGAAGAATTGGCCCTACGCCTAGTACTGGTGGGGCGTTTACCGGAATGAATGGAATTGCAAGAAATCCGCTTTCAGGAACTATTTATGTAGTTAATAAACAATCTGCTGTTAGCGGCCGTGTTTTAGGAACATTAAATCCTTTAACCGGAGTGGTTAACATAATTGGTAATTTGGGTGATAATTTCTCTTCGATTACTTTTACTTCTGACGGAAAACTTTACGGAACCGTTGGAGACGGAGGAACTGCATTGGAGAGTCTTTTCCAGATCGATACAGCTACAGCCGCCGTACGTTTGGTTAAAACATTAGGCAACGGAAATGACGGGGAGGTTATTTGTTACGACCCGTCAGACAATATGCTTTATCATTGGTCAGGTAACGGAACAATTGTGTTTGAAAAATTCGATACCATTACAGGACCATATAATTTCACAAACATTCCTATTATAGGAACTACTAACGGAGAAACTTTTGGCGCAGTAAATATTGGTCCTGGTAAATTTATTACCTCCAATATCGGCAGTTCATTTAATCGTTTTTATTCATCGGGCGTTGTAGACCCTCAATTCGGTTCTAATCCTGATGACCTGCGTGGTCTTGCATTTATTACCTGCCCTCGTACTATTTCCGGCCCAAGCGGTATTTGTATTGGAAGTACAGCAACTATAAGCGCTCCCGCAGGTGCAGTTTCTTACCAGTGGTACAAAGCTGGTGTGTTGCTTGCCGGAGAAACTAATCAGACTCTTGTAGTTTCAACCAC
>JACMLS010000335.1 GCA_014379485.1 Bacteroidia bacterium
ACCTTGGCCCTGAAGGAGGAAAAGGCGGAGGAACTATTTTATGTACTGGTACGCCCGAAGAAATTATTAAGAACAAAGAAAGTTTTACGGCAAAATATTTAAAAATTGAAATGAAAAGATAATCTGAGTTAATCGTTAACAGTTAGCAGTTGGTCGGTTTGTATTACCCGACGATTGTTTTGCGGTTAATGGATGTTAAAAGAAATGTAAATTTTAAAACAAGATAATTTTTTAAGCGTTTAATATAAAAAGTTTATTTATGACAGATAAAGACGAAGAAAAGATCAGAAAAGCCTTTGCAGAGAAAGATTGGAATGATATAAAAGCTTCAGACTCCTGGCAGATCTTTAAGATCATGAGTGAGTTTGTTGAGGGTTTTGAAAAAATGCAGCGAATAGGTCCCTGCGTTTCCGTATTCGGTTCTGCCCGCACAAAACCAGATCACAAGTATTACCTCCTTGCAGAAGAAATTGCGTTTAAACTGGTAAAAGAAGGCTATGGGGTTATTAGCGGTGGCGGGCCTGGTATAATGGAAGCTGCAAACAAAGGCGCTAAAAAAGGCGGAGGAAAATCAGTAGGTTTAAATATTGTTTTGCCCTTTGAGCAAAAACACAACGATTTTATTGATGGCGATAAATGCATCAACTTCGATTATTTCTTTGTGCGAAAAACAATTTTCTTAAAGTACTCGCAAGGATTTATTGGCATGCCTGGCGGTTTCGGAACCATTGATGAATTGTTTGAAGCCCTTACACTTGTGCAAACCCACAAGATCGCGTCCTTTCCGGTGGTGCTTGTTGGTAAAGAATACTGGCACGGATTAATTGAGTGGATGAAAGCAACCATGCTTCACACAGAACACAATATCAATCCTGCCGATCTGGATCTTTTTAAAATTGTAGATACCGCAGACGAAGCCGTAAAGCATATTGTGGATTTCTATTCTAAATATTTATTGAAACCGAATTTTTAAAAATTATTTCTGTTGCAAAAAAAAACGCCTCATCATTTCTGACGAGGCGTTTTTTTTTTTTGAGATATTTTATTGGGTCTAATTTTTAATGATCTTCCTGGTAATAACATTATCACCAGCACGTATCTTCACAAAATATATTCCTGAGGCAAGATCTTTTGTTTTGCAATTAATATTCTGCGGGCCGCTCAGGTTTTTTGCACTGTAAACATCTTCAACTTTGTTGCCTAAAAGATCTGTAACCTCAATAGCAACATCAGTAGCTGCACTCAGGTCGAATTGAATGCTTAATTGATCTTGTGTGGGGTTTGGAAATATTTTAAGTGAAGGTGCAAGAGGGTTTTCATCTATACCAACGCCCGATACAAAGAAGAAATGGCAAATGGTATCACTGCAACCGGCAGGCACAGGCGGAGGATTCAACGATGCGCAGATAACCTGCAGGCCGTTTGATGTAAATTGATAAGTTGTGGTTGCGCCAAAAGCGGTTGCGCCACCATCAGTAGCAAACACCCATACGACTACCGGAAAAATTCCTCCGTTTACAGTAGTTGCTGTAAAGTCATAACTGCCTCCTCCGTTTGATGTCCAGGTAAAATCAATTGAGCAGGGTTGCGGCGCTGCGTAAACAACGGTATCGCAAAATACACTTGTGCAACCGTTAGAAGGATCTGTTGAAGTAAGACATACTGTGTAAGTTCCGTAAGTTACATAGGTATTATTACCAACAAATCCGTTCGCTATATTTCCGTCTCCAAAATCCCAGTCATATTGCCAGCCAAAATTAAAAGGTTGTGGCGTAAAAATAAATTGTCCTCCGCCAAGATCATTTGCAGCAAAAGTTGAATTACAGGATGGTGGTGCAATGTATACAACTACAGAATCGCATACAGTATCAGCCATACATGCTCCGGTATTATCAGTTATAATAACGCAGGCGTTATAAGTTCCGGGTAAATAAGTATTGGTTGGGTTTGCGTTTGTTCCTGTATTTCCATCTCCAAAATCCCATGCAAATGACATGTTAGAATTATTTGGCAATGCGTTGAACTGTACATCGCCGTTTGTTGTGTCTACATTATACGTGTAAGATCCGGTTATTTGTCCTCCAACAATTACCGTATCGCTAAAAGTATTTACGCATCCGTTGCTGGTTACAATAGATAATGAAACAATATAAGTTCCGCAGTTCAGATACCCATGTACAGGGTTTTGCAGATTTGAAGTTGCAAAATCACCGAAATTCCACAGCCAGTTTGTAATGGTTCCGGTACCTCCGGTTGAAGCATCTGTAAAAGTGAAAACAGGGCCTGCAGATGTGTAAGTATAAGATGCATTACAAACAATATTTACAGTAACCGCATTGCAAACAGTATCAGCGGCACAGGCGCCAGTTGTGTCAGAAAAAATTACGCAGGCTGTATACATGCCGCCGCTTGTATAAGTATGAGATGGATTATTTCCGGTTCCTGTTGAGGCATCACCAAAATCCCATGCGTAATTATAATTTCCGGCAGCAGGTAAGGCGCTGAACTGTGTATTTCCGTTTGCGGTGTTTACTGTGTAAGTATAAGATCCGCTAATGGTTCCTGAAACAAGAACGGTGTCTGTAAAAGTATTTGTGCAGCCAAGCAATGTTGTAATATCTAAACTAACAACATACCATCCGCAAGCTGCATAAACATGTGTGGGATTTTGAAGCGTAGAAACATTTCCGTCTCCAAAATTCCATGCCCATGATGCAATGGTATCTGCGGTAACCAAAGAAGTATCGGTAAAATAGTAAGTACCGCTGGTATCAGAAACAGTAAAGCCTGCCTGGCACTGCGCATTTAATTTTTGCATTCCTGAAAATGAAAGGAAAAGTATGGCTGTAAGAAGTAGAATTTTTTTCATTTATAATTGGATTTTTAATCAAAAGCGAATTTACAATAAATTATCCTTTAACAAGAATTCTAAAAGTTAATTTAGAGGTGAAAACCCTTAGAAGGGGCGAGGGACGGGAGAAAGAGAAGAGCGGGCGGGAAAAGAGGTGAAGAAAAAAGGGGAAAATAAAGTGAATACACAAAATTGGTTCCTGCAAACCAGATTTTTTTGATGGATTAACATTGTTTTGTTTTCTTCTTTTGAAAACAACGAATAGAAAACTCTATTTATGCTTAATTTTACAAAAAAATACATCTTGAATAAAGAGAATAATAAATACTGCAACAACCTGTTTGAGTATTCCCGCTTTCTTACAAGAGAGGTAAAAGTGGGAGAAATGGGAATTGGTGGAAGTAATCCGATCCGTTTGCAATCTATGACCACAACAGATACCATGGATACCATTAAAACGGTTGAACAAAGTATCAGGATGATTGATGCGGGTTGCGAATTGGTGAGAATTACAGCCCCTTCGCTAAACGAAGCAAAGAATCTGGAAGAAATAAAAAAAGAATTACTTAAGCGCGGATACAAAACGCCTTTGGTTGCCGACATTCATTTTACACCAAACGCAGCAGAATGGGCAGCACGTATTGTAGAAAAAGTGCGTGTAAACCCGGGCAATTATGCCGACAAGAAAAAGTTTGAACATATAGAATACAATGATGCGTCTTATGTTGATGAATTGGAAAGGATCCGCAAACGATTTACGCCGCTTATAAAAATTTGCAAAGAGTACGGAACCGCAATGAGAATAGGAACCAATCACGGCTCTCTTTCAGACAGAATTTTGAGTCGTTATGGCGATACGCCGTTGGGAATGGTAGAATCTGCCATGGAATTTTTGCGTATCTGCGAAGAAAATAATTACCATGAAATTGTGCTGAGCATGAAAGCCAGTAATACACAGGTAATGGTGCAGGCTTACCGTTTGCTCGTAAATAAAATGATAGAAGCGGGTATGAATTATCCTTTGCATTTAGGAGTGACAGAAGCAGGAGAAGGAGAAGACGGAAGAATAAAATCTGCCGTAGGAATCGGCACTTTGCTTGAAGATGGATTGGGAGATACCGTACGTGTATCCTTAACTGAAGAACCTGAATTTGAAATTCCGGTTGCAAGAGACTTGGTGGAAAGGTATGCTAAACGAAAAAGTCCGGTAGTCCATGAGTCCGGTAGTCCGGAGTTAGGAGTCAGTGAGTCTGGCGAGAGTTATTCTCCTTTTGTTTATGAGAGAAGAAAAACTTTTGATGTGGTGAACGTTGGGAAAACAAATGTGCCAAGAGTTATTGCTGATTTGAGTGGTTTGGATGAAATTACTTTTGCCTCGCTTTTTCCTTATGGAAATAATTATTCTGTACCGCTTGATAAATGGAACCTGACTGACCAGGCGGTTGATCTTATTTATGCGGGAGACAAAGAAATTAAATTTCAGATTCCCGGAACATTGGGCATTATTTATAATTCTGAAACCTGGAAAAAATTTATTGGCAGAGACAGAACTTACCCGCTTTTTTGTGCAAGCGAATTTTTTGAAACAGACAAATGGCACTCGCAATTAAATTTTGTTGCGGTTGACAATGAAAATTTAAGTACTGATTTCATTGAAAAAATAAATAAATTCAGTAACGTAGTGTTGATCTTCGACACATTTACGGAGAATGCAATGGCAGATCTGCGCGCCATGTTTTTTAAATTGCTTAGTGCCGGTTGTAGAATTCCTGTTATTATAAAAAGAAATTATTCAGATCTAAGCGAAGAACAATTTCAATTATATTCTTC
>JACMLS010000336.1 GCA_014379485.1 Bacteroidia bacterium
CTTTTAAGTTGCGGAGCTGCTCCTTTTTGCGCGTTCAGGCTTCCGAGGCAAGAGATTATTGCAATGCCAAACATGATTTTTTTTGAAATTTTCATAAGCGTGTTATTTCTTTTGTTTAATGATTAGATTTTATTCTGTGTTTGTAAATTATTTAAAAAAAAACCGGAAGACAGATTCTTCCGGTTTCTGCTTTATGATAAAAATATTATTTCTGTGGTACGTGCTTATCTGTAAAAGCCGCATTTGTTTTGTTATACGCATCCAGTAGTTGTGTTCTTTTCTGGTTCAGTTCATTATTTACCTGGTTGTAATTATTAGATTCTTTGTTTGCTTCTTCGGCAGCTTTGTTGTACTGATCAACATCTTCTTTTTTGCGCTGGTTCTGTGGTTTGGCATCAAAGGCAGCTTTTATTTTCTGAAAATTTTCTTTTGAAACATAGAATTTTGAAAGGTTACTTAATTTTTTTTCGGCTTCGTCTTTGTAAAAATTAAGCATGTTGGTGGTGGCAATTACCAGACTTTTATCGTTTTTGTAAAGTGGAACTGCGGCAATCTTTACTAGTCCGTCGGCTGCAGTTTTTGCCAGGGCGTTTTTATTTTGTTCAATTCCATTCACGTCGTTTTTCTCCATGGCAGCCATTAAATAGGCTTCCTGCTTGTAGCTTTTAAAGAATACAAGATACACTTCGTTATAATGTTTGTAAACCTGATTGGCAATTTCAATGTTCTTGGATAGTTTATCACTGCCTTCAATAAGTTTAATGTTGTTGGCCGCAGCAAAAACATCGTACTGTACATCTACCATATCTCCGGCAATGCGTAATTTTTCATTTGCTTTTTCTTTGGCCAGCATATAAGCTTCCATAAGATCGTAAGATTGCTCTGCCACTTCTTCCATATCAACTAATTTTGCAAAATCATGGTTAAGTACTGCATAATTGGTGTTCAGGTAAGAAAGTGCGCTGTCTCTTAAAGCAGAACTTCCGTTCCAGGCTTTAAGTCTGCTGATCTTGTTTATTGCTGCTTTATTAGATGCAAGAACTTCGTCTCTCTTCTTTTCAACTTTTTTGGCACTTTTTCCGTGCGCAACAGCTGTTGTATAGTCCCAGGTAACTTCCTGTATGTTCTTGAATTCTTTTCCAATCACATCCATATAACCCACGGCGTCTTTAGGTTCCTGTGCCTTAATTAAACCTGTCATCACTAATCCAAGACAGATAAATCCGATTTTTTTTGCTATCATTTTTTTATTTTTTATGATGTTATTTTTTTAGTATTCCACAAACTTTATTACTTCTTACTTAAGTTTTATCATGTCTCTGAGAATAGAATAAGCTTCGTGTAAAATTAAGTCATTTTTAAGTCTCTCAATAGCTACTTCGTTAATTTTTTTCTGGTATTCGTCAAAATTACCTACCTGCTCGTTCAAAGAATTGTTTTTAACCCAAAAGCCTTCTTCGGTTTCCATATCCAGTACATCTTTTATCCTTGCGGTAAGATTTTCTTCCCGGTCGTAATATTTTTTGTACTCTTTAATGGTAAGAACAACCTTATCAGTTTTTTCGTTTGCCTTTATAACACTGTCTGCCAGAAAAACCATATCCTTAAACTGTTTATCTGCATCAATTCTCTTTTTACTTTTTTCTCTTAATTCGCTTATTGGAAGTGGTGGAAGCAAATTGTATACCACTTTTTTATTTACCGAATCTGCAGGCAAAAAGAATTTTTCTTCAGATTCTTTTTCGTACAATTTTTCTATCATATCAGGTATGTGCACATCGGGCACAATTCCTTTTCCCTGGTGTGAGATGGTGGTGACACGGTAAAATTTTCCTTTTGTAACTTTCAGGTATCCGGTGGTCAGCGCAGGGTTTTCATAGAGCACAGCTTTTGTTAGGGCAATAAGATCTGTGTCTATTGGTATAACGTTTTGCGCACTTCCTTTTCCATAAGTAGTTGTTCCAGCAATAATAGCTCTGTTATAATCCTGTAACGAAGCGGTAAGAAACTCAGAGGCAGATGCACTTGCTCCGTTAATCAGAACCAGCAAAGGTCCATCGTAAATAGAGCCTCTGTTCAGGTCTTTAAGTAATTGTGGTTTTGCTGCTCTTGTTTTATAAACGGCAAGCGGCCCTTCATCAATAAAAATTCCGGCAAGGCCCATTGCTTCCTGCATTGAGCCACCACCGTTATACCGCAGGTCAAGTATTAATCCCTCAATGGTATCTTGCTGTAATTTTATAACCTCTTTGGCTACGTCATTGGCAACGCCCTGTTTTTCTTCGGCCTCGTCATCAGAATAAAAACTTGGAATGGGTATGTAGCCAAAACGTTTGCTTCCATCAGTTAAAACGTAAGAATTCAACACATTTTCCTGGCTCTGAATTTTTGCTTTCTGTAATTTTATTTTGTTTACCTGGTTGTCTTTTGAACGTACGGTAAGTTCTACGTTCCTTGACATTGAACCGTGAAAGGCTATATAGTAATCCTCAATATCTGCACCCGCAAGCTCAACAGGTTGTTCGTCTTCAAACTGAAAACTCAGCAGCACATCGCCTTCGTGCAACTCATTACTTTTCCATGCAGGCCCACCGGGAACTAATTCTGAAATGCTAACTTCTCCGTTTTCGTTTTCTGAAGAATAAAAGCCAAAAGACAATTCTTCTTTAGAAAGACCTTCATCCCAGCTCTCTTTTTCATACACATTAAAATAACTGCTGTGCGGGTCGCAGCGCAATGCAATTGAATTGCTCATTGCATCTGCAATTTTATGTTTAAGGGTAAACTCTTTTCTGTAATCGTCTAAAAATTTTCTGTAGCGGAAAATAGCTTTCTTCTTGGCAGTTGCGAGCCTTGCTGTTATATCTGCGGGTGTGAGTTTAGAAAAATCTTCGTTCTCTTTAAGTGGTTTAAGAATTGTATTCAGGCAATCGTATTTAATACGCTTCTCAACCCTCAATCTTAATTCCTGCAGATTTTTCCAGAATTTTCTTTTTTCGTTTTTTGCAAGAAAGGTAAGTGTGTCTTTTTCTGAAAAAACAATTGGCTTGCTTTCTATTATGTTAAGAAGGGAGTCTATCTGTGTCACTCTTTTCCTTATCAGTTCAAAGGTGTGAAATATTACCCGGCAATAAGAATCTTCTGAATTGCCGTTGGTAACGCTATTCTGCATATTTTCTCTATCGTTCTGAAAAAAGAAAATATTACGTGCATCAATTTCTTCAATAAAGAGATCAAGAATTTCAAGATTTGTTTCTGTTGTAAATTCAGGCGGGCTTATGTGGTTCTTCTGCATGCAGGCTATAACAAGGTGTTGCTGCATGCACAATGAATCAAAACTCTGCGAAAAAACCCTGATGCCAAAAAAGCTTAGAATAAGAAACAAATATTTTTTCCGGATCATAGACTCCTTTTTGGCTTTCAGTAATTTTTTTCTTTTGGAGAGGCCAACAAACATGCCAAAAACAAAAGGGGTGTTGTTTTGATAATCAAAAATAAGAAGAATTTTGAGAAAACTCTAAACGGAGTTTAAGAAATTATAAATAAGAATGTAGAAAATAAGTTAATTATTCACTGCTTTTTCTTAATAAACTATGCAATAAAGGTTCGGATTTTTTTTTGGCAGGTTCTCCTTATAAACTTATCCAAAAAAATGTTCATCCAAAAAAGAATTATTGCAGATTATCAAAACGGATAATGAATGAAGTTCCGTTCTCTGAATTTATTTCCAGCGTACCCTCAATCTGTTCTATCAATGAGCCTACAATTTCCAGCCCCAGCGAATTGGTTTGGCCGTATTTAAAATTTTCAGGTAAACCACAGCCGTTGTCTGCAACTGTAAGCTGATTTTTGCCGTCGGGTAAAGCGATCAGATCTATCTTTATCAAGCCTTCTTTTTTTTCTTTGAAAGCGTGTTTTAAAGAATTTGTAACAAGCTCGGTTATGATGAGGCCAAGGTTAATTGAAATATCTACGTTTATTTTTATTTCTTTTGCGCTGGCTTCCCATTTAATTCCGGGCTCGGGAGAATAGGAGGCAGAGATTGAGGCAATAAGCTGTTGAATGTATTCTTCAAAAATAATTTCAGACAGGTTTCCGGATTCGTACAGTTTTGTGTGAATGAGTGCCATTGCGTGAATGCGGTCTTTGCTTTTTTGAAAAGCTTCCAGCATTTCAGCATCCTTAAAAGAAGCAGACTGTAAATTGAGCAGGCTTGAAATAACCTGCAGATTATTTTTTACGCGGTGATGAATTTCTTTGAGCAATAATTCTTTTTCTGCATTTTTTTTAATGAGCGATTGCTCAAGTTTATTCTGTTCTAAGGCAAGTGTTAAAGAATTGGCAACATCTTTGGCCAGTTCAATATCGTTTTCGCTGAAGGGATCAGGAATGTCGCTGCACAAAAACAGTGCGCCTGTAAGTTCGTTACGGTAAAAAAGAGGAACTGATAAGTACGAACAAATTCCGTCTTCAAGGTTCTCTCTGTCAGTTTCCGAAAGAGATTTTAACGCGCGCAGATCTTTTACAATAAGATGTTTGCCCGGTTTCAGGTGTTCTGCAGAACGCACACTTTTAAGCGGGAATATTTTTTTTTCTGTTGAAGCCGGGCTTTTTATTCTTCCCTTACGGTAAAGAACTGCTTTTTCATTTTCAGGCTCAAAAACTGCAAGCGTGGCACGCGATACGAATGAAATATTTTTTTCGAGCTCTTTTAAAACACTTTCAATGCGTGTTTCAAGCGGCAGCATTGACAGTATTTTTTTGTCTATTTTATGAAGCAGTTCTACTTGTTTGGAATAATGACTTAATTTTTCTTCAATTTC
>JACMLS010000337.1 GCA_014379485.1 Bacteroidia bacterium
TTACGATCTACGATACTGACGATTCTAAAAGTCTTATAAGAGAAATTCTTAAGCAATTTCAGTTAGATGATAAAGCGTATAAGCCCGGTTTAATTCTTTCAAGAATTTCTTCGGCAAAAAATAATTTGATCTCGGCGCAAAAATACATGCTTAATCCTGTGGCAATGGAGGAAGATAAAATTGCCCGTATGCCTTTAATCGGACAGATTTTTCTTACTTACCAGAAACGCCTTTTTAAAAGCGGAGCAATGGATTTTGATGACCTGCTTTTTAATACCAATGTTTTACTAAGAGATTTTCCGGCAGTGCTGAATAAGTATCAGGATAAATTCAGGTACATTATGGTGGATGAGTACCAGGATACAAATTTTTCTCAGTACGTAATTGTTCGTCAACTTGCAGCGCGCTTTCAGAATATTTGTGTGGTGGGAGACGATGCGCAGAGTATTTATTCTTTTCGCGGTGCAAACATTCAGAACATTTTAAATTTCGAAAAAGATTATCCCGAATTAAAAACATTTAAGCTCGAACAAAATTACCGCAGCACGCAAAATATTGTAAAGGCCGCAAATCTCATCATCAGCAATAACAAAGATCAGTTTAAAAAAGATGTGTGGACCAACAATGATGAGGGAGAAAAAATTAAAGTAGTACGTGCGCATACAGATAATGAAGAAGGGCAACTCACTGCTTCTTCCATTTTTCAAACGCGAATGAACAACCAGGCAATGGCAAGTGAATTCGCCATTTTGTACAGAACAAATGCACAAAGCCGCGCACTCGAAGAAGCTTTGCGTAAAATGAATATTCCCTATAGAATTTACGGAGGACTTTCTTTTTATCAGCGTAAAGAAATTAAAGATTTGTTAGCATATTTTCGTTTGGCGATAAATAATAATGACGATGAATCTTTGCGGAGAGTGATCAATTATCCGGCAAGAGGAATAGGGCAGACCACAGTAGATAAACTTACAGTTGCTGCAAACGATAATGACATAAGTGTTTTTACTGTTATAGAAAACCTGCGCGAATTTAATTTGGGAATCGCTGCCGGAACCGCTGCTAAAATTTTTGAGTTTTCTGGTATGATAAAATTGTTCAGCCAGATGCTTCCGCACAAAGATGCATTTGAAATGGGAAATCATATTGCAAGTACAACTTTAATTTTAAAAGATCTTCACACAGATAAAAGTCCCGAAGGAGTGAGCCGTTATGAAAACATACAGGAACTTTTAAACGGTATGCAGGATTTTGTAGATAATACAAGAACTGTACAGGACGAAGAGTTGAAAGAAGTTGTACTGGCAAGTTTTGAAGATGCACCGTCAGATCTGTTTGATGCTGCAACTGCAGAACACAAAGAAGGTGATCAGAAAAAAATAAGAACGCTTGATGAATTTATGATGGATGTTGCTTTACTAACAGATGCAGACAAGGATAAAGAAGATGAAAAAAATGCTGACAAAGTTTCTTTAATGACCATACACGCAGCAAAAGGATTAGAGTTTCCTTATGTTTATATAGTGGGTATGGAAGAAAATTTATTTCCTTCGCAACTTTCTTTACAAAGCAGAACAGAAATAGAAGAAGAGCGCAGGCTGTTTTATGTTGCTATTACACGTGCCGAAAAAAAAGCCACACTTTCTTATGCAGGCGTTCGTTACCGTTACGGTAAAGTTACCTACAGCGAGCCCAGTCGTTTTTTAGACGAACTGGATGAACGTTACGTAGAATTTCCGAAGACCGATAACAGCACCATGTTTGCCGACGATACTTTTGACGATTTTAAAACAAGTTATTCCACACCCAAATCAAGTTCTAAATTCGAAAAACCGATTCATAAAAAAACTGCACTGCCACAGTTAAATCTCATCAATAAAAAATCGGTTACCTCTTTGCAGGGAAAACCTGTATCGAATATTAATATCGATATGGATGCGATCAGAAATTTAAGAGCAGAGATGATTGTGGAGCACGATAAATTCGGACAGGGAAAAGTTATAAAAGTAGAAGGAGAATTTCCGGACCTGAAAGCCGTGATACAATTTGGGAACGCGGGACAGAAGATGTTGTTACTTAAATACGCGAAAATAAGAGTTATTGGTTAGTCGTTAATCGTTTCCGTTGCGGTCGTCGCGCCGTAGCGTGAAATAATTGTTAGTCGTTTTTCGTTAGTCGTTTGTTTTTATTTCGTTTGATCGTATTTCTTTAATGTTTTATGCAATTATTCAATTCACTTTCACAGATCATAAACATTTCTACTGAACTTGAAAAAGCGCTTACTTCTTTCATTAGTAAAAAATCTTTCAAAAAAAACGAATTCCTTTTAAGAGCCGATGAGTATTGCAATTCGCTTTACTTTGTTGAGAAAGGATCTTTGCGTGGATTTTATTTTCATGAAGAAAAAGAAATTACCAATTGGTTTGCATTAGAAGGAGACTTCGGAACTTCTTTTTATCCTTTTATTTCCAAAACCAGGTCGTACGAAAATATACAGGCTTTGGAAGATGTTGAAGTTTCAGTACTCAACAATACAGAATTAAAAAAATTGTATTCAGATTTTCCGGAAACAGAAAAGCTGGGAAGAATTATTTTAGAAGATTATTATTCTAAACTCGAAGAGCGTTTGATAAACATACAATTCAAATCTGCGAAAGAACGCTATTCTAATTTAATGGAAAACCGTCCCCAAATTATTCAGCGTGTGCCGCTGGGACATCTCGCTTCTTATCTTGGAATTACGCAAGAGACCCTAAGCCGTATCAGGGCCGGAAATTAAGAGAAATTTTATTTTTTGATATAGATCAAAAACTTTGAGGTTTTGGCTTGTCATATTTGCATGGAAATTTTAAAGCCAGCCAAGTATGAAAACAAACAACTATTTTCTTTTTAACGTTTTAATTCATTGCTTATTATTTTTATCTGCACTTGAGGCGCAGGAAAAAGAAAAAAAGCACCATTACCCCATTTTAGGCCACACAACAAGCATTGCAGCCGGAAACATTTTTTCCAGTTACAATTATGCAAATTTTGAAATTGGAAGAACGTATTGCATTCCGATTTACAAGACTGACCCTGTTGATGTTTTACACTCATTTACGCTTGGTATTGGAACGGAAATAAATACGCAAAGAGGATACACCAATTTCTATAAAGTATTCCTGGATTATGATTTGGCCATGTTTACATATGTACACAGATCTTTTAAATTAAAATTTGATTTTATTGAGGACCAGCAGAGAAAGAATTGTTTTTTCCGGCCATCGATCGGAATCAGCAGGCATATTCATTTGGGAAAATTGAATATAGATACAAAGGTGGAGATACTTTATGGTTATACTTTTAAATTTCAAAATGAAACCTCAATACCGCGGAATTGCTTAATGTTAAGGCTAAAGCATAATTTTAATTATGTAAAAAGATTTTCAAGGTTTTATAGCTCGTACTGCGGGTAATTATTTGTTCTGTTTTACAATTTCTCAAACTGAGTCGTCGCATTATCAAAATTTAGAAAATACTTCCCTCTTGGCAATGTAGAACAATCAACACTGTTTGAAAAACCTTTTTTTACTATATTGCCGTAACTGTCATAAACCTCAAAATGCGTTTTTGCAGAAAAAGAAAGTTTGTTCTTTAATAATCTTAATGAGACTAATTTTACTGGCCGAACTTTTGAAGTAAATGTTACTTCAGGTGTAAAGAGTGGCACAGAGGAGCAGCCCAATTGTTTTATGCGAATTTTATTTTCGCCTGAAAGTGGAATTATTTTAAAAGTATAATCATTTTCTCCAGGTGTACCAATACCTTTCACTTCTGCAACGTTCACCCACTTGTTCCATTTGTATTGCTGAATCACAAACGGAAGAGAACCTTTTTCATTTATTGTCTTCCATTTTACAGTGCCACTTGAATCTGCTTCAATAGAAACACATTCAAAAGTTGATTCGGGTAAAAGAACTTCGGGGTTTAAAATTTTGGGTTTGCAGCCTTTTTTGTGAAAAATCATTATTGTTACAGAATCTCCTTTTTTTAAAGGAAACTGATACAGATCAATTTCGAATCCGTTGCCGTTTTCATAAGGCTCAATTCCATTTACAAGGATCTTGGTTGCGCAGAATCCAAACGCGTCTGCTGCGAGAGGATTCTGCATGAAAACATTTTTTCCTGAAAAGGTTCCCTTCAGAATTATGGTGTCGTTTTTTTGAGCTATGACTTTTTGGGAAAGAAAGAAGCTGTAGCTTAAAGAA
>JACMLS010000338.1 GCA_014379485.1 Bacteroidia bacterium
AATGTTTAGTGGGTTATAATAAATGATCCTGTCCGGAACCTGAAAATCCGGAGTGCTATCCTTACGCACATGCAATAAATTATAAGGACAATAATCTAAACAAACAACCAAAAAACGACTAACGACTAACCTTGCGTTTAAACGGTTTAATAATAAGCCTCAGACTCTGATCGAACGTAATATAATTCCACGCCCAGTTTATAAAGACGAAAAATTTGTTTTTGGCTCCTAAAATCAGCATCAGGTGTATAAACATCCAGAGCATCCAGGCAAATAACCCCTGAAATTTCATTTTTTTAAAATCGGCTACGGCAAGGTTTCTTCCAACTGTTGCCATACTTCCCATATCCTTATACTCAAATTCATGCAAAGGTTTTGAGCTGAGCATTGCTTTCAGATTTTTTGCCAGCGTTTTTCCCTGGTTTATAGCCACGTTTGCCAATTGCGGGTGGCCCTTTTCATATAATGGCGTTACCATGTTTGCAATATCGCCTATTGCGTAAATATTTTCGTAACCAATTACCTTATTGTAACGATCTACTTTCATCCTGCTTCCTCTTACAATAATTTCCTGATTCAATCCGTCAATCACGTTTCCTTTAATTCCGGCCGCCCACACCATAGTACGGGCTAAAATTGTTTTTCCGTTTCCAAGTATCACCGTTCTTCCGTCGTACTCTTTCATTTGTGTTGAGAGCATCACTTTTACTCCAAGCCGCTCTAAAAACTCTTTTGATTTTGCTGATGCTTCCGCTGACATGGCTGATAAAGTTGAATCGCCGTTTTCTATCAAAAGAATTTCCATTTCATCAAAATTCAATTCAGGAAAATCTTTTGGCAATACAAAACGTTTAAGGTCTGCCAGAGCTCCTGAAACTTCTACGCCTGTTGCTCCACCTCCCACAACAACAAATGTCAGCAATGCTTTTCTTTCCGTTTCATCTTTTGCAGAAAGCGCATCTTCAAATCTCTGCAAAGCATGGTTTCTTAAATACAATGCTTCGCTGACAGATTTCATGGGAATTGCGTTTTCCTCCACTTGTTTCATTCCGAAAAAATTTGTGTCGGCCCCGGTTGCAATCACCAAAATATCATAATCAACTTCCCCAATTGAAGTCTGAATTACATTCTTCTCCGATTCGATTTTAATTACCTCACAGGTACGGATGTGAAATTTTTTATATCCCTGAAAAACTTTTCGTAAAGGAAAAGAAATTGCACTGGGTTCTAAACCTGCCGTTGCAACCTGATAAAACAAAGGTTGAAACTGGTGATAATTATTTTTATCGAGCAAAGTAATTTCGTACCCTGAATTTTTTAGTTTGCGCGCAAGATTTAATCCGGCGAATCCTGCTCCTATTATAACGAGTTTTTTTTCTTTCATAATTTACAGACTAAAATTACATTTTCTTTCTGGATTCCTGACTAACGGACTCTTACGGACTCATACTGACTAAACGGACTTTTTTCGTAATTTTACTCTCTTGTTAAAACCTAAAGAAATATTAAAACAATACTGGAACCACGATCGTTTCAGGCCTTTGCAGGAAGATATTATACAATCTGTACTGAACGGAAATGATACGCTGGCGCTTTTGCCAACAGGCGGAGGAAAATCTGTTTGTTTTCAGGTGCCGGCACTGATGAAAGACGGAATGTGCATTGTCATCTCTCCGCTAATTGCATTAATGCAGGACCAGGTAAAAAATCTGCAGGCAAAAAACATACAGGCAACTGCACTCACTTCTGCAATGACAAAAAAAGAACTCGATGTTGCTTTTGACAATGCAATTTATGGAGGTGATAAATTTTTATACATTTCTCCGGAAAGATTAGAAACAGAAAATTTTAAAAAGAAAATAAGCGGACAAAAAATTTCTCTGATTGCGGTAGACGAAGCGCATTGCATTTCTCAATGGGGTTATGATTTCAGACCCAGTTATTTAAAAGTTGCTGCTTTGCGCGAATTATTTCCCGGCGTTCCGGTTCTTGCGCTTACAGCATCTGCAACAAAAGAAGTAGTGGCTGACATACAAGAAAAACTTTTATTCGGAAAGGGTTCGGGGACGAAGGACGAGGGACGAGGGACGAGTAAAAGTGGAAGCAAAATTTTTCGTCAGAGCTTTGAAAGAAAAAATCTTCATTACATTGTTCAACACGAAGAGAATAAATTAACGCGCATAATGAGTATTTGCGCACGTGTTGCGGGAACCGGTATTATTTATGTGCGCAACAGGAGAAGAACACAAGAGGTTTCTGATTTTTTAAACCGCAATGGTGTTGCAGCAGATTTTTATCACGCAGGTTTGGAGCCGCAATTACGTTCTGCCAAACAAAAAAACTGGATAGAAAATAAAACGCGGGTAATTGTTGCCACCAATGCTTTTGGAATGGGAATAGATAAACCCGATGTGCGTTTTGTTATTCACCTTGATCTGCCTGATAGTTTAGAAGCCTATTACCAGGAAGCAGGCAGGGCCGGAAGAGACGAAAAAGAAAGTTGGGTAATTTGCTTATACCAGCACAACGATGTGTTTGAACTGAAAGAAAACCTGGAAGCAGCTTTTCCCGCAATGGAAGTGATTAAAAAAGTCTACAGCGCTATCTGCAATTATCACCAGGTTGCTGTGGGCGCAGGGCAAGGAATGAGTTTTGATTTTGAAATAAATATTCTTTCAGAAAAATACAAACTCTCGCCGCGCGATATTTATTCATCAGTAAAATTTTTAGAGAAAGAAGGGTACCTTGCGTCGCTTGATGCGTTTTTTCAGCCCACACGGTTAATGTTTATTTGTTCTGCAAATGAATTATACCAGTTTCAGGTTA
>JACMLS010000036.1 GCA_014379485.1 Bacteroidia bacterium
GCTTTTTTCTGTAGATTTTCCAGTTTTTCACTTTCTTCGGCAGAAGGTCCGCACGAAAAGCAAGCAGCCCCAAATAAAAGGGCAATAAAACAGTTTCTGAATGACATAGGGAAAGGTTAGGGAATCAAATTTATTAAAAAGAAGTTGACCGCCAAATAAATTCATTCGTCGATTCTTTAACGCTATTTTAAATATTTTAAATACTTTTATTTCCAAATTTTATATATGGAAAATTCACCCGCAAATTTTTTTTCTGAGAGCTCATTACAATTTTTAAAAGATTACCTGAACAATCCTTCTCCCACAGGTTTTGAGTGGAGGGGACAAAAATTGTGGATGGATCACATTCGTCCTTACGTAAATGAAATTTTTACCGATAGTTACGGAACTGCGGTGGGAGTAATAAATCCCGATGCAAAATATAAAGTGGTGATTGAAGCACATGCCGATGAAATTTCGTGGTTCGTGCATTACATTACCAAAGAAGGATTTATTTATTTGCGCCGTAATGGTGGTTCAGATCATCAGATCGCTCCCTCAAAACGTGTAAACATTCATACCGATAAAGGAATTGTAAAAGCTGTTTTTGGCTGGCCGGCCATTCACGTGCGCGATGCTGCAAAAGAAGAAACTCCCACACTCAAAAATATTTTTTTGGATCTTGGATGTGAGAGTGAGAAAGAAGTGGCTGAGTTAGGAGTGCACGTTGGCTGCGTTGTTACTTACGAAGACGAATTCATGGAACTGAACAATCGTTTCTATACAGGGAGAGCGCTCGATAATCGTATTGGTGGATTCATGATCGCAGAGGTTGCAAAAATGATAAAAGAAAAAAATATTCAATTGCCTTTTGGTTTATACATTGTAAATTCTGTGCAGGAAGAAGTTGGTTTGCGTGGCGCAGAAATGATTGCACACAGAATAAAACCTGATGTTGCTATCATTACAGATGTTTGTCATGACACACAAACTCCTATGATGAATAAAATTCAGAGCGGAGATGTTGCTTGCGGAAAAGGCCCTGTTTTAACTTACGGCCCCGCAGTGCAAAATAATCTGCTCAAACTTATTTGCGATGCGGCAGATAAAAACGAAATCAAGTTTCAGCGTCAGGCGGCTTCGCGTGCAACGGGTACAGATACAGATGCCTTTGCATACAGTAATGCCGGTGTTCCTTCTGCGCTTATTTCTCTTCCGCTGCGTTATATGCACACTACTGTAGAGTCGGTAAACAAAACAGACGTAGAAGGTGTTGTAAAACTGATCTATGAAAGTTTGCGCAGTATTGAAGACGGGCATAATTTCAGTTATTTTAATTCCTAAAATGAGAACGATTTAGTATTGCCTGCTTAGTAAGTGAGTGCATAGCAAGCGTGTGTTCACTAAAACTTGAATTGTAGCAAATCTCCTTTTCAACTGATAAAATCTCCCAAAAGATTTTTTTTTCCGCCATTTTGCCCTATTTTCGTACTATGCAACCGCAGGCCCATATGAGTGAATAGGCGTAAAAGAAACCTGCAGTAAGAATACTTAAAAAATGGCAATATTAGGAAGCATTGTAAAGCGTACAATAGATCTTGGCTCCAAGATCCCGAAACGTATTTCTACTCCTTATCGCGAACAGATAAAAACATTAAAGAAATTGATGAAGAAAGCCAGGTTCACGGCTTTTGGTGAGCATTATAAATTTTCGCAGATTCTTCAGCAAAAAGATTTTGTTGCAGAGTTCAGAAAAAATGTTCCTGCGCATGATTATCAGAGCATGTTTAAGAACTGGTGGTACCGTTGTCTTAACGGTGAGCCCTTTGTATGCTGGCCAAATCACATTAAATATTTTGCTTTAAGTTCAGGAACATCAGAGGCAACAAGCAAACATATTCCTGTTACAAAAGATACTTTAAAACAAATCCGTAAAATAACTACGCGGCAAATTTTGGGCATTACGCAGTTCAACCTTCCTAAAGAAATATTTGAAAGCGGAATTTTAATGTTGGGAGGAAGTACGCATTTAAATTATAACGGAACTTATTTTGAAGGAGACCTGAGTGGAATTACAACAGGCTCTTCGCCCTTTTGGTTTCAGCATTTTCAAAAACCCGGTAAAAGAATTTCGCAGTACAAAGACTGGAATTCTAAACTGGAAGAAATAACCCGCAACGCAAAGAACTGGGACATTGGTGTGGTTTGCGGAGTTCCGGCATGGATACAAATTCTTTTTGAAAAGATCATTGATTATTACAAAGTAAAAACCATTCACGATATATGGCCCAACCTGCGTATTTATGTGCACGGTGGTGTTGCCATTGCCCCTTACAGAAAAAGTTTTGAGCGGCTGGTAGAGCATCCGCTTTTTTATCTTGATACTTATCTCGCATCAGAAGGATTTATTGCTTACCAGGACAGGCCAACTGAAGACGGGAGCATGAAACTGAACACTGATGTGGGAATTTTTTTCGAATGCGTTCCCTTTACAGAAGATAATTTTGATGCGGATGGAAATATGAAGAAAGATCCGGCTTCTGTTTGTCTTGATGAAGTGGAACTTGGAAAGGAATATGCGATCTTGCTCAGTACTTGTTCCGGTGCCTGGAGATACCTGATAGGTGATACGGTAAAATTTACTGATATTAATGAAATGCGTGTGATCATAACCGGAAGAACAAAACATTTTCTTAGTTTGTGCGGCGAACATCTTTCTGTAGATAATATGAACAGGGGAGTGATACAAACCGCCAATGAAATGGGAGTTATTGTAAATGAATTTACAGTAGTCGGCATTCCTCACGAGGGTTTGTTTGCACATAAATGGTATATAGGAACAGATAAACAAATTGATGCAGAAGTTTTCAAACAAAAATTAGATGAGCATTTAAATTCTTTGAACGATGATTACCGTGTGGAAAGACTGGCAGCGCTTAAAGATATTTTTGTGGAAGTATTACCGATCGATCTGTTTTTTGAATTCTTAAAGCTTCAGGGCAAATTCGGTTCTTCACATAAATTTCCGCGGGTGCTAAAAGGAAAGGTATTGGAGGATTGGCAAAAATTTCTTGAGAGTAAAGGTTTTTCTAAATAATCATGCCATGAGGCAGACAAGTTTTTTTTCGGATTTATGTTTACAATAATTTACCAGGGAATAATAATTGTTTTACTTCTTGCCTTTTCATTTGGTCCGGCTTTTTTTGGCCTTATCAATACAAGTATAAAATACGGTTTTCGTGCCGGAGCTGCGCTTGCCATTGGTGTTTTTCTGAGTGATTTTTTAATGGCAATCGGAGTATGTTTTCTTGTCCACTATGGCGCAGAGGATTTTCTGCAGGACAAAAAAAATGAAACATTTATAGGTATACTTGGTGGCGTTGTACTAATCGTTTTCGGAGTGCTGTATTTAATAAAAAAAGAAGCGGCCAAAACAGATTCAGAAATTAAAGTTCGGGTTCCACATCCTGTATTGCTTGGGCTCAAAGGTTTTTTTCTTAACATATTCAACCCCATTGTGTGGCCGCTGTGGCTTGCAAACGTAGCCATTGCAGAAAAACTTTTTAAACCAGCAGATGAAACAATTTCATCTAATAATGGAAATGTTCTGAATAACATGATCTTCTTTTTCTCTTTTACCCTTATTGGCGTGCTGGCTTGCGATCTTCTGAAGGTTTATGTGGCTAACAAAATTAAAAAATACCTGACCTTCCGTTTAATGAAAATTGTAAACTGGATCACCGGAATTTCTCTGATGTCAATAGGGTTCTTTCTTATTTATAAATTTTTCTTTTTATCACATGGCAGGTTTTGATTTTTCTGAGTTCGCTAAAAAATTAGAAGCATCACTTTCTTTTACGACAGTGTATATGTTTAAATTTATTTTTAAATCAGAACACAGAACCATTGCTTTGGTTGAGAATATTTTTGGCGATGAAGCAGAGATTCACACAAAAGAATCTTCGGGCGGAAAATACATTGCCATTACGGTTAAACAGGTTGTAATGAGTGTAGATGAAATTATTTCTATCTACAAAAAAGCCGATGAAATTGGCGGTGTAATGTCACTCTGAAATTTTTTAATGCCTGAACTTCGTAAATCCGGCAGGAATTTCGAAGATTGCATCATCAGGCGTCATTTTCGAAATTTTTTTCACTTCAATTTTGCTGAGTAATTTTCCGTCAGAGAGTTGTTTTACTTCGCTCATCAATGGCATTTGTCCTGCAGTAAGGTCTTTGATCTGTGCGAAATAAACACTGTGTTTGTCTTTGCGGTTCCAGAGTTTATTAAGGGGAGCGAAAAAAGTAAAATTGTCATCAGCTATCCAAAAAGTTACCGAAGTATTTTCCTCTGCATTGGCAACAGTGTATTCAACGCAGCTAATTCCTGCAATTGTTTTTGTGGCAGTACCTTTTTTTACATTGCATTTACCTTTTATAACCTGTGGGGTCTGGTTTTTTTGCACCATCCACAATTTGCGTTTTGTAAGAATACATTTTACCTTGCTTGAATCAAGGTTGATAATAAAACTTCCGTCGGCTGTTTTTCCTTTTTCTGAATGCTCATCTAATTTGATCATTTTATTTTTTACCCAATACACCTTGGTAATGGAATCTTTTGAAGTTGAATAGCTGAACTCAATACTTCCGTTAAAGTTTTGTGCGTTTGCAACAGAAAGAGCAAGAATGAAAGAGAAGAGCTTGATGAGATTTTTCATTTTTTCCAATAGTTTTGTGTGCACGAATTTATGTATTTTAGTCAATAGATTATTGCCGCTGGTATTAAATAATTCTTCATATTGTAAAAAAGAGTAGTTTTAAAGTTTATGGTCAGTCTTTATAACGATGAATTTCAGGTTAAGATACATCCGGCGGGAGCGGAATTGCACTCTGTATTCTCAGTAAAGAATAGTATTGAATATTTGTGGCAGGCAGAAAAAGAGACCTGGCCGCGGCACGCACCTAATTTATTTCCAATAGTAGGAAAACTAAAAAACGGTTCTTATTCTTTTGAAGGAAAGAAATATGAACTTCCGCAGCACGGTTTTGCGCGCGATCTTAATTTCGAGCTCATTTCCTCTTCGCAAACCTCTGCCGTTTTTGAATTGTGTGCAAATGAGGAAACGCTGAAAGTTTTTCCCTTTCATTTCTCTTTTAAAATTTCATATTCCCTTCTGGGAGATAAACTAAGAACAAATTATTCTGTTTTCAATCCTTTTCATGAGCCGCTTTATTTTTCTTTGGGCGCACACCCCGGATTTTCCTGTCAGGTTAAAAACGCTGTGGGCCTTGAAGATTTTTTTATTGAATTTGAAAATGAAGAAACTACCAAACGTTTTTTTGTTGAAGAAGGATTGATTTCTCCCGAAACAGAGAATTTCAAAACAGAAAACAAAAAATTCTTTCTGAAAAAAGAAATTTTTGCAAAAGATGCTTTGGTGTTCAAGGATCTGTCTTCGCATTCGCTTAAATTGCTGAACACAAAAAACACACACGGAATAAAAATGGAATGGAGTCCGGAATTTTCTTATTTCGGTATCTGGACCAAACCCAATTGCGATAAATTTATTTGTTTAGAGCCCTGGACCGGAATTGCAGATTCAACAAATACTTCAGGAAATTTAATTGAAAAAGAAGGAATAA
>JACMLS010000339.1 GCA_014379485.1 Bacteroidia bacterium
ATAGAAAAACGGCGAGGCGGTAAAAGGCGAAGTTGAAATTGAGTTAAAAGAGTTTTATAAAAAATCTGATATAGTGCTTTCCAATCTTCACACAATGTCAGATGGTCAGATGCTGGAAAGCGGTGGAATGATCTATATTTCAGCAAAAAGCGGTGACGAGGAATTGATCTTGAAAACCGGAACCAAAATGGAAATTAAATTTGCTTCAGGAAAAAAACTCAGCGATATGCAGATTTTTTCTGGAGTAGAGCAGAAAGACCAGATCAATTGGCTGAGCGAGGAAGCTATGAAGAAAGCAATGGCAAGAAAAAGAATAACCAAAGGAGATTTTCGGGAAGAATACAAAGGCTATGATGAAAAATCTATTGAGAAGCTTGTGTATATTGACGATATGATCTTAAGTACCGGAAGTCTTGGCTGGATCAATTGCGATCGTTTTTCTGAAGCGACAAACAAAACAGAATTTGCGGTTGAGATGGATACCAGTTTAAAACCGGTGATAAGACTTGTTTTTAAAGATATTAATTCTGTAATGTCTGCAAAGCATTTAAAAGGAAATAAATTCATAGTGTCTAATGTTCCCGCAGGTAAGAAGGCAACCTTAATTGCATTCAGTCTTATAAATGATGAACCTTTTTTTGCATCTAAAGAAATAATCATCGGCATGGAAGACAAAGAAAATCTTGAGATGCTGAAAACAACTTTAACTCTTTTGCAAGAGGATATCAGGAAACTGAATTAAAGAAGAAAAAACCGTCTCCGAAAAATAATTCTGAAGACGGCTTTATTGAGTAAATAATTATCACTTATAATTTGTATCGCAGACTTATTATAAAATTTCTGCCGGGAGCACTGATGCCGCTTGCAAATACGCGATAATGATTATCAGTAATATTCTCAATAGCAAAAGTTGCTTTGAAATTCTTTATGATCTGAAATGATGTGCGAAGATTAAACGTACACCAGCCGGGCATTCCGTTTGCAGTTGCGTATTGAAGATTATCTTCTCCGCTCGGACTGTAGTCTTCCAGTTTCTTGGCTGCAGAATACCTGGTAAAAATTTCGCCTTCAAATTTTTTCGCCTTATAAGTCAGGCCGGTTTGTCCCTGTAAAGGAGCAATATGATCTAAAGGTACGTACTGGCGAACATCTGACATATAGTAAGTGCCATGCGTATAATTCAGAATTGATTTAAGTGCAAAATTCTGATCGAGATCCCATGCAACAACAAGGTTGCAACCATTAATAAATGCAGTATTTGCGTTTTGCATTGCCTGCACTTTATTTAATGATCCGCCAAACAATACACTGTCTTTACCGCCGTATTTAAAATCTTTCAGCACAATAGCATTGGTAAGTGTTGTGCTGAAAAACACTGCGTTAATTTTCAGTTTGTCATTAAAGATTTTGTTCAATCCGATTTCTCCATTGTATGCATACTCAGGTTTGAGGTCGGGATTGGGAACAATAAGTATTCCTCCGGCGCTTTCAAAAACTTTTGAACCGTCATCAATATTGGGTGCGCGGAAACCGGTAGAAAACAAAGTATTCACTTGCCAATGGTTTCCCGGTTTAAAAATCAGGCCGATATTTCCTGTAACAGCCTTGCTTTTTTGTTCTGCTTCTTTAAACGGAAAAGGAAAAAAAGTAGTGTCAACATAAGTACTTTTAAGATTTACCATACTGAAACGAAGCCCGCCTGCAATATTCCACTGATCATTGATCTTGTAATTATCAGTAATGTAAGCCGCCATTGTCATGAATTTGTTTTCTCCGTCAGGATAACGTGTTGCTGCCTTGCCAGCTGTATCTGCAACAATATCTCTTTTTTCTGCAGTTGATTTAACATCGTTGCTGGTAAATTCAATTCCGTATTTCAAATTGTTTTTTGCTCCTATTACTTTTGCGAAATCAGCGTTTACGCTCATCACACTCAGATCTTCGAATTGAGAACTTCTGTAAATATTATTGAATCTCCTGTTTACACGATCCTGTTCTAT
>JACMLS010000340.1 GCA_014379485.1 Bacteroidia bacterium
CAAGATCCGTTTTGCGGGAAACGATTATACAAATAACGCAGAATTACAAATTGTTCCAAAACCCGATGTAATGATCCGCGTGTACATGGTTTACAAAAAAGCAAACGAGTCAGAAAACATTCCAACGCAAAAACTTTCTGCTCCGCCTGCGCGCAAAGGTTTTACGGTTGTGGAATGGGGAGGATCTATTGCAGATGAAACTTCTGAAGAAAACTCACTTTAAAAAAACTAATTGATGGAAATCAAAGAAAAAAGAACATCTCATTTTATCTCTTTCAATACAATTCTTCTTGTCTTGATTTGTCTCGTGAGTATTTGTGTGAACAGTTGCGCAGTAATCTATCCTAAAAAACACAAAAAACCGGTCATTTACCTCTATCCGCAACAACAACAGGAGGTTTCTGTAAAAATAGATCTCAAGGGTAGTTTTACATTTACTGAACCACTTTACGAAAACGGATGGAATGTGATTGCAGAACCCGATGGAAAAATTTTCAATCCATCAGATGGAAAAAATTATCCATATCTTTTTTGGGAAGCTGATATTGTCGCAGACTATAAACTGGATGAAGGATTTGTTGTGGAAGGAAATAAAACCAAAACTTTTCTTGATTCCATTCTTCCGGTACTTGGTCTCAACGAAAATGAAAAAGCAGAATTTATTTCTTTCTGGAATCCTATTATGGAAAAAAATAAATTCAACAAAATTCGTTTTGCAGGAGAAGATTATACCAGCAATGCTAAACTGAACATTGTTCCAAAACCAGATGTAATTACGCGCGTGTTCATGGTTTTTAAAAAATGTGAATCGTTTGAAATAATTCCGAGACAAAAAATTTCTGAACCAAAAAAGCGCGAAGGTTTTACAGTTATTGAATGGGGCGGTGTGAACCTTGATGAAAACACGGAGGAAGATTTATAAAAATGCAAACTGAAGAACAGGTCTTAGCTTCCTTCACTCCTAAAGATCTTAAAAAGATTGAAGAGAAGCTGGAAACATTCTCAAAAGAGAAGAAAAAATACGTTTATTCCTTTTATATTTTCCTGGCAATTTTTAGTGTCCTTTTTTGCATTTTGCTCTTTGCCGATGAATTTCCTTATTGGACAATGACCTTTATCTCTGCGGCTGCAATTCTTGGTTTTCACGCAATTCCATATTTTTTCTATTCAGACAAGAAAAAAAAACTGCTTAGAGACCAGGACTCAGGTATCAAATTGTATTCAACAGACATCTTAACTAAAAAAGAAATTGTTCAGATGGAAAACACAAGGTATTATATTTTTCACTTTAATAAGAAACTTATTTTTGTTGATGAACGTGTTTATGAATACGGTGAAACAGGAATGAAATTTGACATTTTCACAACACAAAAGCAGAAACTTGTGCTTGAACTGAAACCACATACTTTTTTGGCGGACGAAAACGATTTTGTATGAGCAACATGAGAGAACTTTTTATGGAAACCAGAAGAAAAAGCGTCTTCATTCGGAGAATGGCGAAAAAAAAATTTACTAAATAAA
>JACMLS010000341.1 GCA_014379485.1 Bacteroidia bacterium
GACCAGTCCAAGAATAAGTGGCGCCTGCAACTGCTGCGGTACTTAAGTTAATTGTATTACCTGTACAAACAGGAGAATTACTTGAAGGTGCTGGTGTTGCCGGTGTTGTATTTACTACTACAGCGGTTGTTCCCACGGCACTGGTACAACCAGATACAGTTGTTGTAACAGAATAAGTTCCAGCCATTGCTAATGTTGCACCCGGACGTGTTGGGTTTTGTACAGCAGAAACAAATGCGGCAGGACCAGTCCACGAATAAGTGGCGCCTGCAACTGCTGGTGTGCTTAAATTTATTGTGTTTCCTGTACACACAGGTGTGTTACTTGAAGGTGCTGGTGTTGCCGGTGTTGCGTTTACTACTACAGCGGTTGTTCCAACTGCAGAAGTACAACCTCCAACTGTAACTGTAACAGAATAAGTTCCGGCCATTGCTAATGTTGCACCAGGGCGTGTTGGATTTTGCACTGCGGAAACAAATGCGGCAGGACCTGTCCATGAATACGTAGCGCCTGCAACTGCCGGTGTACTTAAATTAATTGCGTTTCCTGTACAAACAGGAGAGTTACTTGAAGGTGCTGGTGTTGCCGGTGTTGTATTTACTACTACAGCGGTTGTTCCAACTGCAGAAGTACAACCTCCAACTGTAACTGCAACAGAATAAGTTCCGGCCATTGCTAATGTTGCACCCGGACGTGATGGATTTTGTACTGCGGAAACAAATGCAGCAGGACCTGTCCATGAATACGTGGCGCCTGCAACTGCTGGAGTGCTTAAATTTATTGCGTTACCTGTACACACAGGTGAATTACTTGAAGGTGCTGGCGTTGCCGGTGTTGTATTTACTACAACAGCAGTTGTTCCAACAGCAGAAGTACAACCACTGACTGTAACGGTAACCGAATAAGTTCCGGCCATTGCTAATGTTGCACCGGCACGTGTTGGATTTTGTACTGCAGAAACAAATGCAGCAGGACCAGTCCACGAATAAGTGGCACCTGCAACGGCTGCGGTACTTAAGTTTATTGTGTTGCCAGTACACACAGGTGTATTACTTGAAGGTGCTGGTGTAGCAGGTGTAGCGTTTACGACTACAGCGGTTGTTCCAACTGCAGAGGTACAACCTCCTGCAGTTACTGTAACAGAATAAGTTCCTGCCATGGCAACTGTTGCACCCGGACGTGTTGGATTTTGTAAGGCAGATGCAAATGCAGAAGGACCTGTCCACGAATAAGTGGCGCCTGCTACTGCTGCTGTGCTTAAATTAATTGTGTTGCCTGTACAAACAGGTGAGTTGCTTGATGGTGCAGGTGTAGCCGGTGTTGTATTTACTGCTACAACTGTAGTAACAGTAAATGTACAGGTTGTGCCTGTTACCGAAATTACACAAGTATAAGTTCCGGCCATTGCAGCTGTTGCACCTGCGCGTGTAGGATTTGCAAGTGTTGAAACGAAAGCGCTTGGGCCGGTCCACGAATAAGTTGCAGCTGTAGAGCCGGTAGCAGAAAGATTTATTGTGTTTCCGGTACAAACAGGAGAATTGCTTGAAGCGGAAGGAGGGCTGCAACTGGCAGCGCTGATTGGAGTTGTGGTAGTTCCGGGAATCGGACAACCGAAAACATCAAAAATTCCGGGATTACTTCCGTTATTAAAAGTGTTTCCTGAAATATTTCCGGTACCGTATATATATGCCTGGTTGTTGATGATATTATCGCAGGCAAGAATAATACAGTCTGTTGTTGCAACTACTCTGAATCTGAATTGTGTACTATCAATACCAAGAGGCGAATTATTTACTGTGCCGCCTGTTACTGCGTTGGCACCTGTGCCAATTCGGACTTTGACATATCTCTTCGTTCCCACAACATATTCTGCCTGGTCATCTCCGGCAGCATCTGTTTTGGCGCCTGCATTGGGGCCAGAAGTAATAATAATTGATCCGGGAACAAAAACCCCGTTTTGCTCAAGCGTATCAGTAATGTAAGTATTTACAGAAGGATCTGAACCAATATTTTTTCCCACAACAGTGTATTCAATAATATCTCCCGGAAGTACAGCACCTCCGTTAAGATCTACCGCACGCACAGCAGCACGTAAGTCTGGCTCATACACATCAATTGCCATTGTTACAACCTGGGTAAGATAAGTCTCACCACCGGTTGTAAGTCTTAATGTTGCAGTGGTAGCACTGTTGCCAATATAATTTTTAGCAGCATTATTCGGAAGAAAAATATCTGCATCGTAACCAAGCGTATTGGTGTAGCCGGGATTAATGAAAGGAGTAGTTTTCTGAACACCATTATAAGATAAGGTACTGTTGAAAATATCGTTTAAAGGATTAACAGCGTCAGAAATATTCACAAAACCGCTTCCGCCGTTAAACATAAGCTGATCTCCGGTTGAACTGCGGTCGCCATCATAAGTTACGTTACCTACTTCAAATGTTATTGGTCCTGATGCAGGTGTTAGAAATCCGCTCACGGTTACGTCTGTAATAGGATTGGCTCCTGAAACGTTTGACAATCCATTAAAAACTGTAAGGTTGCGCATTGGTTGCAAATCGTTTTTGTAAACAACAACAATTGTCCACCCGCCAAAGCGATTGGTGCCACCTACACGTGCTGCCACGTTTGCACATGTAAAACGCGCATTAATACCAGCAGCCTGAACAATAGTAGTAACATCTAAAAAACAATGATAGGTGTTGAAACCAACTGCATTATCCTGCAATGAACTTGCGGTAAGATTTGTGTAGGCTCCGTTATTTACTTTTAACCTACACTGGTTCCGGGTAGCATAATTAGATCCGCCTGCTTGGTTTTCTGCCCCCCAATAAAGACCGGCCCACAAGATCTGGCTGCAGGTTGGTAAGAAGAGGCTGTCTGACGAAGATTGAAAAGTAGTTCCATCTGCGTCAATATCTACATAGGCTGCCGTAAAACCATTATCAGTACTGGTTCCTGCCGGAGGAACTTCGGAACGGCCTGCACCACAACCGATCCCGCTGCAAGTAGTGGCCGTATTTGATACATAACGGATCCCGCCTTTCTGCGTGGTCTGGTAACGGATGGTAAAAGGCGTAATTAACTGCGAGTAAGAGTAAAAGCAAATGCTTATAAAAAAAAGCGCGGAAAGTAATTTTTTCGTCATAACACTTTATATAAAAAATTGTTGGGTTCTTGTTTTAGAAAGGAATGCGGTTTTGCCCGTTTTATTCAGAGGTATTCTTCTGCTTGTTACAGGATGAATGAAAACCGGAATTAAGGGAACGTGCCTTTGCTTAGCCATAAACGTACTAATACAAATAGTCCATTCCAATAAATTGAAAAATTTCAATTTCATTGCAGAATAAATTATTTTTCGATTATTTAGGGGGAAACGATTTTAATCATTTCGGCTGCAAAGGAAATAAACGTAAGGTGTTGGCACTCTATAAATGTCGCAGAATGCGGAATGGTGTCCGTAAAACACAGAAAACAGTGTGTGAGAAAGGAAAACCTACTGGAAAGTGGAAATGATCTTGAGAAGATCGTCTCTGAAAACCCTTCCTA
Source organism: Bacteroidia bacterium (assembly GCA_014379485.1). Taxonomy (GTDB): domain Bacteria; phylum Bacteroidota; class Bacteroidia; order B-17B0; family Aurantibacillaceae; genus AM-1111. The sequence goes on from JACMLS010000341.1 coordinate 3,550, forward strand.
CAGGAATTTTAGCGTCAAAAACAGTAAGGTACTCGCCATTCACTTCTTTCAGATGCCTCATATTAATGGAATAGGAACGGTGTACCCGCAAAAAATTGTGGTCTTTAAGAGATGCGAGCATAGATTCCATTGTTGTGCGCACAGAATAATTTCCGGCCAATGTAATGATCTCAATGTATTTGTCGTCAGATTTCAGATAGCAAACATCGTGTAGCTGAACCTTTACATATTTGTTGCCAACTTTTATAAATATGCTTTCCGGAAGAACATTTATTTCTTCAGCAATTTTAGCGTTCTTGTTTTTTGCTTTAAAATTAGAAATGGCAATTTGTATTGCGGAATAAAGATCGTTCGGGGAAAAGGGTTTTATAAGGTAAGACTGAGGATGTGTTTTACTGGCTTTGTCAATAGAATCTTTATCAGAATTTCCGGTAAGGTAAATAAACGGAATGTCCAGGTTTTTATTTATGAATTCGCCCACCTCAATTCCTTCCTGCCGGCCTTCAATATTAATATCAAGAATTGCAAAATCAGGCCTTTCAGATTGAAGTTGTTTAAGCGCCTCTTGTTTGGTAGATGCAGGTTCAAGAGCCACATAACCTAATTCTTCAAGGTTCATGCGAATGCTCTCCGCAATCAACGGATCATCCTCGAGAATAAATATTTTTAATTCAGCCATTTGTTATTCGTTGATCTTAAAGGTAAAGAAAAAGCTTAATCCTTGTTTACTGTTTTCAAAACTTAAATTACTTTTTAATTTCTTAATCATAAGTTTTACCAGTTTTAACCCAAAAGAGCCTACTTTTTCAATTTCCGCGTTTTCGGCCAATCCTTTTCCGTTATCTGAATACCTGAATTCAAAAATATTTCTTTCTTTTTCAGAGATCTGTAATGTAATCTCTCCGTTTGTTTTTTCTGCAAAACCGTATTTAAGCGAGTTGGTGATCAGCTCATTTACAATTAAACCAAGCGGAATTACGTAATCTATATTAAACGAAAGGTTAGCGGTAAATGAATGAAATGTTATTTTTTTTTGCGGAATATTAAAGGCATCATAAATAGTTGCAAAAAGATTTTCGAAATAAAGCTGCAGGTTAATGTTATTAAGATCTTCTCTTTCGTAAAGATTTTTATGCACTATAGCCATGCTGTACACACGCAATTGCATTTCTTTTAAAGCGCTTTTTGTTTTTTGGTCCTGTATATCATAGATCTGCAGGTCAAGCATACTCGAAATGATTTGCAGGTTGTTCTTAACCCTGTGGTGAATCTCTTTCAGATACAAAGTTTTTTCATCATTCAGTTTATGCAATTCGTTTTTTTGGCGTTCAAGGGCCCTGTTCTGCCGGCTGGTTTTAAACGAAAAAAAAGCAATGATCAGTACAACCAGGGCAAGCACAAGCGTTATTACTATTGTGTAATTTTTAATCTTGCTTTCGCTGGCCGCTTTTTCTTTAAAAAAAATACGCTCTTTTTCTTTTTGTGCATTCAGATAGAAAGAAGCCGTTTCTGTAATTTTGTTGCGACCTTCTTCATTTGCAAAACGACTGGTAAGGGCTGTGTTTATTTCGAGCGCCCAAAACGCATTTTTATAATCGCTTATGGCCTGGTAATGTTCTGATAAAAATTTTGTAATGCTAATTGAATCGGGTGTAAGTTGGGCCTTTGCAAGCATAGATCTGAGAAAGACAATTGCGTCTGCAGGTTTTTCCTGCGCCTGCAATAAAAAATGTTTTGCGTAATAATAATTTCTGAAATTCTCAGGGTTGTCTTTTGCAGAACTGTCAGCATTTATTTCAGTAAACATTTCCCTTGCTTTTGGAAGAACACGCTCCTGCGAATAAAAAATGCAAAGCTGGTTTTTATAATTGGCATACCCCTCGCCTTTATAAGTTTGCAGCCAGTAATACAATCTGTCTGCAACAAGCAGTTCGTCTTTCTTTTTTTTAAGTTTAAAATTAATTACAAGCAGATTTCTGTATCCGTCAACAATGCGGTCTGTATCATGTGCAACCAACTGGTAATCCAGATAATTACTGTAATAAACTGCTGCGGTATCAAGATTTACATTAATAGCATCATACACAGCGGCAATAAGACGGTAACTAACTGCAATCATTCTCTTATCGTTACTTTTTTTTGCCGCATCAAGCCCACGTTGATGAAATTTTAAAGCATTATTGTACCCATCCATATCATACCGGGTATAATAGGTTGCTCCTATTGCATTCAGAAGAGAAGCAGTTGCGTTTACAGAATCCTTATGGTAAATACCAAGCAGGCTATCAAGCTTTTGTTGTTGCGCATAAGTGTTGACTTGCACACACAAAAGCAAAACAACTAATAGAATTAATTTTTTTGCAGTTTTTAAATAAATGCTCATTAATGCGAAGATAAGAAATAGGAATTGGAAAATGCTTTTAGTAAAAAAAAAGGGAATACGGCAAATTTCCGAAAGGTTATTCCAGAAGGAAATATAAAATACTTTTCAATCTTCAAAAACTTACACAGCATCAATTTTCTGTTTAGAATTTTTTTACGTTAATTTCCGGGCGGGCCTTATTTTATCTGACAAAGAAAAACAAATGCGTAATTTTAAAAGCCACAGACAAACCAAACACACTCACAAAGAACAATGGAATCATCAGTAAAATACAAATACCGCTACCGGCCCGCTTATAACGCACATGATCTGCTGATAGAATTTATAAACGGAGCCGAAAATGAAAATTTATTAACTGACCTGTTTGAAGCAATAAAAGAAATAAACCCCGTGTTTACAGGAAAAACAGATCTGTGGATGAATGACGAGGTACTGTATTTTATCGGTACTGACCTAGGAGAGTTTATTCTATCAAAAGACATTTGGGATTTTGCATTTATAGTGACAGAAAAAAACCAGGAATGCATTGCCCGAATAAATGATCTATTGCTTAAAGACAAGCGTTACGAAAAAATTGAGGTGAATTTTGATGATTATACAACAAGAAAAAAAAGTTAGTATCTTTAGTTTGCCTGGTCTTAAAATTACGAATTTTGAAAAGAATGAAACTGTCTATCTCTCTTTTATTAATTGCATCATTCTGCTTTTCACAAAACAGTCCAAACCAAGTTCTGCTTGACAGTTTAAATAAAATACGCGAAACAGATAAAGGCGCTTTTAATTTATACATTAAAAAACCTGAAGTAGAAATTATAGCCGGCGTCTTCAGAAACAGGGACGGCGCTCTGCAAGGTTTTGAACCTATAAATTTTACTTACCATATTTACCTGCCTTTTCAATTCGATCTAAATTATGTGAACTTAAAAGCTAAAGACAAATTATTAAAGATCAATGCAACTTTTATTGTGCACCACTCTAAATATGGCAATTATGCAATTGGTTTGGGCAACAGGTTTAGTTTTTTAGTTTTTAAAAAAACATATTTGAGTTACCAGATTGGCCTTGTGTGGTGCGAGCCTGTTAAAGCCAAGACCAATGACGGAATTAACTACATGGGCTTTTCTCTTCATCATGAGTTTTCTGTAAGCTACACTTTGTCTAAACATTTTAAGTTAAGTGCCAATGCTATCCATATTTCTAATGGAGGTATTTTTAAAGATGTAAAAAACAATCAGGATGTTTTAGGTGCGGGTGTGGCTTATTTGTTTTAAGATTTTTAATACGAGAAATTGCAAGACGGGAAATACGATTAAAAAACAATTAGTTCTACCCTTTGGACTACGGCGCCGGAATAAATGTAAAAAGCTGTATTTTATTACGGCTCTGTTGGTAGCCTCCTGTATACAAGAGTCGAACGTAGAGTTGCTTAAGAAGGATTTAGAGAGACTGGTGTTTTGATTCTACTCAGGCAAAACAACTATTTTCTCTGTTTAATAAAATCCGTTTTGCATACCAGAAACGTAATAATCTCCGGCAGAGCAACAAGGCCAGCTATAATATTATTCGTTTCATTATTTTTCTGATTTTAATACTGCCTGTTTTTAAATTGGTCTTTTGCCCTGGATAATTCTTAAGATCACTGCTATAAGTGCTATCACTAAAAGAACATGAATAATTCCTCCGGCACTGTATCCTATGAACCCTACTGCCCAACAAATGATCAGTACTACTGCTACTACATATAAAAGATTTCCCATAGTGTGTGTTTTTTAAATTAATTTCCAATCATGTGAAACTCTTTTTTATCACCGCCATCCATGTAATAATACCAGAATTCTTTTTCTTCCAGTTTTAAAATGATCAGGGTATGATCAGACTGATTATTGGTTCCGGAGATATGAATTTCTTTATCATTATTGGCAAATGCCCAGGTGCCCGCCCCCGTAAAACTTCCCCATGCATAAGAATACGCCCCGCTCTTTGTGTATGTTTCAGTATAACCGGAAACCAAAGAAGTATAATCTGTGCCGTTTACTTTGTAATTTTCTACCTTCCATGTATTAGAAACACGCTCTGCTCTTGTACGCAAACTAAATGCGGGTCCTTCAGGATATTTTTTACACGATGGCATCAGTGAGATCATTGCAATTGCAATAAGAATGATGAGAATTGATTTTTTAGTTTTCATTTTTTAGTTTTTTTTTAATGGCCAGGTGATCTGGCCGGAATAATTAAATTTTAAAGCCAACAGTTAGCTGTATCCATTTGTTTTTATAACGCGGCGCCTGCGATGTTCCATTACCGTTGTTGGTTTGAAAATCCCAACCCATTCTTCCGGAAATTACTATGTGAGAAATATTAACGTCTCCGCCTGCAACAAAACCCAAAACATTTTTACGGATATTATCGTTATTAAATTCCTGCTCCTGCGCGGTACTGTTCATGCCAAAAGTGTAAACGTCTTTCTGATGCATCAGGTAAGAATATTGCGGACCAAATACTATGGTAAGAAATTTTGCCGGCTTTACTTGTAACTGAATAGGAATATCAAGATAAGTTGTAGTACGCGAAAAAGAATATGGAAATCCCACAAGCGTACCTGAGCCCTGGAAACCTTTTTGAGAAACCAGAACTTCTGGTTGAATTCCAAGAAATTTTCCAATTGGAACTCCAAGAAAAACTCCTCCGGCAAAACCAACTTTGGGGTCCGCTTTAAAATCCTGTCCCTTTTCATCCCATACATTAGAGTAATTCGCTCCTCCTTTTACTCCGAAGGTAACTTTTGTGCGCGGATCTATTTCTTCTTGTGCCTTTAGTGTTGCTCCTGCGGATACGAACAGTAAAGAAATTGCTATAAGTGAGTTTTTCATTTTTTTTATTGTTAATTGATTTTCTTACGACAAAGGTGCGCCAACCGAGGCGCATTTGTGTTACACAAGCTTTTTAATAATTTACATTATTCACAGTTCTGATAAATGAATCTTTTGAAACGTATATAAACTATTTATGAAACACATAGAAGAAAGGTTAACCATGCACTCTGTTTTTCCATATGTTTAAATTTTATTATGAAAATGCAACGCATAATTCACGCAATTAACGGACTGGCTGAACTCCGTTATGGAGGCACGGAGAAGCGGAGTTACACACAGAATAAGAAAGAGCTGAATGAATTGGCAGATCTTTAAAAAAACTCCGTAAATCTCATTGCCTCCGTGTTACCTCGCAGACAAAAAGAAAAACCGCCGGACAAGTGCCCTGGCGGTTTTTCTTTTATTTCGAAGATCATCTGAAGTGGTAAGTATTTTTAGCGTGGTGATTTAAATTACTCTTAGTAACCATAAGATCAAAAGGATCAAAGCAATTAGCAGTAACAAATTAATAAGTGGCCCAAGGCCCCATCCGCCAAATGCAAATCCAAAGGCCCACAAAATAATTATTATAAGTATAACAACCCAGAATAAACTTAATGCATCTCTTTCAGCTGTACTGCCACTCATATCTTTTCCGGACACCTTGGTTGCTGAGATTGTTGCACGTTCTGTAATGGTTTTACTTTCATGTTTCAGTTCTCTTACAGGTTCTTTTTTTGAAACAGCTTTGTTCTCTGATTTTTCTGCAGGTGGTAAAACAACAGAAACAGGATTTAAAGAATTCTGTACAGGCTGTTCATTTACTGCAACTGTTTGCTCCATGGTAAAAGTAAACGGCTCTTTAATTTCACTTACAAGCATTTTTTCTTTCTGCTTTTCGTGTACGCTTTTTCCTTTACTGTGTGCAAAGTAGTAGCCGTTGTTATAGTGGCGCTTTATTACTGAGTTGCCCGTTGTGCAGGAAGAGAATACAATTCCGGCAATGGTTGCGATGAGACAGAGGGTAATTAGTTTTTTCATGGATAATTAGTTTATGGATTTTAATTAAATGGATTTTTTTGCTGATTGAAAATGATCTCTTACAAACGCGTGCTGCTGATTTTCGGTCGTTTTATCCGCCTGTTTTACTTCTATTAATGTATTCTCAAAATGACGATCATTTCTTAATAAATTAAATAGTTCATTCTTGATAATAGCGGGCCCAAACAAAAACTTTTTTTACTTTTTCTTTCCTTTTCCGCCGCCATGCCCTTGCTCTTTTTTAACGCTCTTTTCATTTCCGTTTCCGGCACTTTTGCTTTTACTTACATTTGCTTTTTTTGCAGGCTGCTCTTTATAAACTACTTTTGTTTTTGAATACACTTTCACAGGTTTGTTTCCTATTGTTTTCTGTGCCTTACCTCTGTAACCTCTTTTATATTTCTTTTTATGCTCAACAAAATAAATATAAGGCGTATCATCCCTGTAATCGGTTATTACAACTTTATATCCATAAAACAAATCATAATTTTTGTAACGCACCGGAAGAAAATCGCGGTGAACCCAAACGCCTCCTTCGTAATAAATAAACATTGCCGAAGGAACGTCATAATAAGATTCCACATCAGGTAAATAATAATAACGCACTTCGGTAGAACCAACAGGCCCCCATTGCGGAGGCGAGCCTATGTTTACATTAACTGTTACCTGAGAATTAACCTTGCATGTAACAAACATAAGTAAGGTGATGGTTATTAGCTTCAGAGTTTTCATAATTTTAGTTTTTGATCTATTTATATAAAGCAAAGGTGGCTCTCTTAATGAAGGAAAGCATTACATAAATCCTGAAATAAGTTGCATAATTCACATTTCGCCTGGTTTATTTAGCACAACAGAATCGGTTAGAGACACCTATTCTTTGTTCTTTTTACGAAGGCCCGCATACCGTTTTCTCGGAGTTTTTTCATCCAGTGTTTCAAGCTCCCTATAAGCTTCTTCCAGCTCTGGCGGTATTTTACCATTGTACTTTATTGAGAAAGAAGAAAAACCATTATATGCAACCTTGTTTTGAGCCTTATGCAATAGTATACGCGCAGAGGTTTTGTTCTGCAAAAAATAAAACCTGAATGCATCTTCTCTTTTTTTCTGCAGTTCATCAAACCTTGCATTTACCACTTTATAACCAATATAGCGATAGCACTTTTGCTGTATTGTACACAGCATTGAATCGTTACAACAGGCAGTAAGGTGTTTTAAAAAACCTTTATCTCTTAACTGCATTTTTTCAACTTCTGCAGAATCTTTTTTACTGAAAGAGTAAGAACGCTTAGAAAAAAGATGCAAAAAATATTTTTTCTTTGCTTCGTAAAACAAAATACTCTCTTTTTCCTTTTCAGTATAAATGAGCGGATAAACAGAAACAGAGGCCGCCGGGTTCTCACTCAAAAAATCTGCGAGCCTGGTCATGAACCGTTCGTTATGTTCAGGCAAAGATGGTTTACGCATTTCCCATTGTACGCCAACTGATCTTTCAAGCCCGTTTTCAAGTGTACGCACCTCTTTGCGGTAAGGTGCGGTTGCAGGGTTTACAAAAATATTTTCTATCACATCAAGCACCACATCTTTTACATGAAATTTTGGTTTCTTTAAATCTCCGGTTATAGGAATTTCATAGTCAATCACATTTCCGCGTTCCTTAACAATAGCCATGATCAGCCGCATAGGAATCCATTTGGAACTTTTACTTTTTAAGCGGCCAGATAAACGCGGGTCAATTACCACCAGGTGGTTTGTGCTTTTTATAATACCGTTCCGTACAGTCCATTTGCCTTTCACTTCCAGTGTTCCCCTATCCATTGGAAAAGAAGTGTAATAGACAAGGTAAGGATTGAACATGGCCAACGGAAATTTCTGAAGATGATAAGTCATATCAAAATCACTGCTGTCTTTTGGATTCATGCTTAAGAGCACAGTAGCATTTCCGTATGGTTGAATGGAAGAACGGAAAGTGAGTTCAAGTCTTTTGTGATTTTTATCTAAAGAATCGCCGCTTATAAAAAGAGGGCTTGCCGAAAGAGAGAATTTTTCGTTAAGCGTGTAATTGGTGTACACAGCTTCTCCTTCTGTAAGGGAAAATCTGTTTACCTGGTAATTACTGGCAAGAAAGTTTTTTGAAAGCAGCCTGATGTATTTTCCAATTTCCAGCACAAGATTAAACCTTGCCGGATCATTATCTGCTAAAATTACTTTACCGCCATTCTTTCCGAACATTTTCTGAAAATTATCGAGGTAATCATACTGCTCATATTTAAGAAAAGGATGCGTAAGCAACACCGAGTCGAAAAGGTATTTATGGTTTTTTGGATTCAGTTGATTTACATCAACCACAAGTTTTTTGAACGAAGCGTAATCATCCAAACTGTCTTTACCAAAATGAAAAGCGCTGATGATCACTTTTCCTTTTGCATCAAGAACCTCTGCATCTTTAAAATTGCCGGTGCTTTTGATATCAGCATTCAACACAGCCGAAAAATGTCCGAAATTAGAAAAATCATCCAGGTACTGATTAATAAAACCAAGATCAAGTTTATGAATTACAGAGGCGATGCGGTAATCAAGATTTTTTGTGTTGATCGTAAAATCACCGGCCATTTCTCCCGGGCCGCAACCTGAAAGAAGAGAGAACTTTGCAGCAATGGTATCTGAGTTCCATTTTATGCCTGTACTTACAAGGTCAAGTTTTACAACA
>JACMLS010000342.1 GCA_014379485.1 Bacteroidia bacterium
AGTATTCAATGTAATCTGCACCATAGGTGTTTCTATCCAGAGAATATTTAGTTTCTTCCCAATTTATTTTTTCGGCTTCAACTAAATTATTTTCTTTCTTCGCCTTACCCATTTTATATTCATCGTCGCAACTGGTAATCCCAATTCCAAAAAACAAATAGATTATTACAGCAATTTTTTTTCTGAGATTCCACAGTCTGAATTTTGAAAAGAATCCATCAAAATTCAATTCCAGTATTTGTGTGTTAGCTATACGAATGCAACTTTTTGCTCCTTTTTGTTCTTCAAAAAAATCTTTTATTTCTATATTGTTTTTTTGTGTGAGATCATGCACTTTTTTTTCGCACGATTTGCAAAAAACTCCGCCTTCAACCGGAGCCATTTTCGAGTAATCTTCTTCGCAGGGAATTGGTATGTTAAAATTCATGACAACGTTATTTTGAAAGGATAACGAAGAAAGAGGAAATTGTTACAGGAAAAATGGGTTAGGGAATAGGAAATTTTATCCGGAATATTATTTCACGCTACGGCGCAACGTTCGCGACGGGAAACGACCAACGAGAAACGCACAACGATTAACGACTAACGAATTCCCATTCCTTTTGTGTAATAGTAAAAATGCAATGCGGAACATCTTTCCATGGAACAGTTCTTTCTTTTGTCATGCCATTTCGTTTGGCAACCGCTTGTGAGTTTAAATTTTCGGGATGTATGATGGAAATGACTCCTTTTTTTCCTGCAGCTCCTATTAGAGGCAAATCAAGCATGTTGTTTTTAAAAGCATAGTCTCTGCAGAATGTTGCTGCTTCTGTTGCATAGCCTTTTTTTCTGTGTTTGGTTAGAAGATGGTAACCCACTTCAAGATAATTTTCTCCTTCAATTTCCTGCACTAGTATTCCGCATTGGCCAACATATTCGCCCGTGTTTTTATCGGTGAGAGAGTACATACCAAAACCATATTTTTCATAACGCATTTTGCAGCGGTCTAACCAGTTTCTTACCATTTCTGAGGGATTAGCAACAGGTGGAAAATATTTTACGGCTTCCGGATCAGAGGCAAATTCCATCCAGATCTCAAAATCATTTTCGGTAATGTTTTTAAAAATGATGCGTTCAGATTCTTTGTTGTGTAAAAGCATTGCTTATCAGTTAGTTTTTTTCTTGCCACTCCCGATAGCTATCGGGATCGCTGATTACTCAGATCTGGCATTTTTTCCTGACAAATAAAATTTCACAGATGTGGTTTTAATCAGTGAAATTCTTTTTTTTGTTTCTTATTATCAGTGAAATCTGTGTAATCAGTGGCTAAATGTCTCATCAATAATACAAATAAATTGTTTGCTTTTTATCTTCTGAGAGTGATTCTTTGTGAAGAAAAATATCGTTCAGGTTTTTTCTTACCGCGGGGTTCCAGTAAAAATAAACGTGGTTGCTTGGCTCAGGTCTGCGCCAGCTCGATGTTTCTGTTACATCTATCAGGAAAATGTTTTTGTGTAGCTTCAACAAGCTGTCAGCATTTTCAGGACCGTTCAATCCAAGTCGTTTTTCATGCAATCTGAATTTTGAGAATTTAAGCAGGCGATCGTTGCTGTGTTTGTAAATGTGAATGCGTTGCGCCATCTGCGATAAATTTTTGTAGTCGTCTGTAAATACATCTGCGTTTACATCTCCGGCAGCAAAAACAATTTCCTTAATACATTTCTTTTTTAATGAATCTTTATTCATCTCCTGCATTACACCCTGAAAAACCCTGTTGCCCATAGAATGACAAAGCACATTTGTTTTTTGCGGATAAAGTTCTGTGATCCACTCAAAAACTTTTTTTAGTTTTTTTCCTTTCTCATCTGCCGCATCCCAATTAGGTTTATAGCCGGGAAAAGGAGCGTGCCAGATGATGGAGAAAAAAGTTTTTGTCTTAGTATCGCTGCAGGTTTTATTTAAACCCTTTAAAGTTTCTCTATGAAAGTGTTTTTGGTTTCCCCACAAACAATGAAAATAAATAAGCGCCTCAGAACTATCTGCCGGCACATTAATAAGAGAGTAAAATTTTTCTTTACTCAGCTCATTCAGTTTACCCTTAAAAATGATTTTTGGATTCATTCTTTTTTCAGAATAATACCCGATCTCAATTTTTTTAAGATTTCTCTTGATCTCTATATAATAATTTTTGTGTGGAATAGAATCCCTGCGCGAAATGCAAAAGCCAGGCAACAAAAAAAGAAGGAGAGAAAACTTTATGAAAGCACGTTCAAAAATCATATTACAAAAGTAAGACTGATCCTAAAGAAACAATACTTAAAATTTTGCAAAAAACAATTCAGAAGAAAGGAAATCTGTTAAATAATTTGCAATAAAATTGAAAATCGCAAAAATGTAAACTACCTGATTGTCACA
>JACMLS010000343.1 GCA_014379485.1 Bacteroidia bacterium
AAACGAAAGCTTTTGTGCTGTGAAAATTGATATGATGCGTGTATGGATCAGTGATGCAACTGACCGCATAAACAAAACAGGAAAAGAGGCGATCAACTCTTTTCCTGATTTGTTTATGCGGTCAGTTGCATCACTGATCCATACACGCATCATATCAATTTGCACAGCACAATCGCTTTCGTTTTTCATTCCGGTCATTTTCTCTACGCGCAGTAAAATTGTTTCACCAACGTAAACATCAATCAGCATATCAGCAATGTTCATCAGCACTTCCTGTTCTTTAGAGAGCTGCATCATTAATTTTTGCGCAGCAGCTCCTGCAACAAGCAAGGCTGCTTTTTTGAAGTTCGCAATTATTTTTTTTTCCGGAGCAAATAAACTGCTGTCTTCTTCTCCAAAATCAGGAATAGAAACCAATTCTGCTGCAACTTTTTGTGCGGGCCCCATCAGATCAAGTTCTCCTTTCATGGCGCGCTTCATCATCATATCTACAATAAGCATTCTGTTTATTTCATTGGTACCTTCAAAAATTCTGTTGATGCGCGCATCGCGGTAAGCACGGTCCATTGGCGCTTCTGCAGAAAAGCCCATTCCGCCATAAATTTGCACGCCTTCATCCACCACATAGTCCAGCACTTCTGATCCGTGAATTTTTAGAATGGCTGCTTCTACAGCAAATTGTTCTACTCCCTTTAATTTAGCCTTTGCTTCTTCCATTCCTCCTTCAATTAAAGAGTGAATAGCATCTTCAATGTTTTGGCTTACGCGGTAAATGGCAGATTCGCAGGCAAAAATTCTTAAGGCCTGCTCTGCGAGTTTGTATCTTATGGCTCCGTATTTTGCAATGGGTCTTCCAAACTGATTTCGTTCGTTAGCGTATTGTACGGAAGTAGTGCTTGTTTTTTTTGCTGCGCCAATTGCAGCACCGGCCAATTTTATTCTTCCTATATTTAAAATGTTTAGCGCAATTTTAAATCCGTTTTGTCTTTCTGATAAAAGATTTTCAACCGGAACTTTGCAGTCGTTAAAAAATACTTGCCTGGTTGAACTTCCTTTTATTCCCATTTTTCTTTCTTCAGGATTCAAAGAAATCCCTCCGAAACTTTTTTCAACAATAAAAGCACTCAGGTTTTCATCGTCATCTATTTTTGCAAACACAACAAAGATATCGGCAAAACCTCCGTTGGTGATCCACATTTTTTGTCCGTTTAGAACGTAATGTTTTTCATCGGCAGACAAAACCGCTTTTGTTTTTCCGGAATTTGCGTCAGAGCCTGAGCCGGGTTCGGTTAAACAGTAACAAGCTTTCCATTCTCCCGTTGCCAATTTTGGAATGTATTTCTTTTTTTGCGTTTCATTTCCATAATATAAAATGGGTAATGTTCCTATTCCTGAATGTGCGGAAAATGCAACTGCAAAAGAATGCCCTGCACCAGAAATTTCTGTAACAAGCATTGAGGTAACAAAATCTTTTCCAAAACCGCCATATTCTTCAGGTACAGAAATTCCAAGCAGTCCCAGCTCTCCTGATTTGTCGAGTAAAGATTGCATTAAACCTTCTTCCTGTTTATCAATGCGCTCAATATTCGGCGTTACTTCTTTCTCAATAAAATCGCTGCAGGTTTTTGCGATCATTATTTGCTCTTCTGTCCATTCTTCAGGAATAAAAATATCTTTGGCAGGTGTTTCCTTAATTAAAAATTCTCCGCCTTTTGTTTTACTATTAGTCATAAACAGTTTTTATTTAATTTATTTTTTTAATCAGGTGTTCACGCTCTCTGCGCCTCTCTACCCTCCCGATAGCTATCGGGACTTATATCTCTTTGTCTCATATCTCATATCCGAAATGAATTTTCCTTATGGTAATTTCATAAGTTTCAATGCTCCTTCACATAATAATTTCGATCCGTACGGAATGCAGTTCTCGTTAAAAATAACTTTTGAATTGTGCAGAAAATAGCAGGGGGTTGCAGTATCCTGCGCTCCTAAAAAATAAAACATACTCGGCACTTTTCTTGAGTAAAAGGCAAAATCCTCGGAACCAAGAATCGCATCTACCTTAACAATGTTTTCTTTTGTAAAAATATCTGTAAGCGTATCTGATACGCAGGCGTGTACATTTTTATCATTCAGCAAACTCGGGTAGTTCAAATTGTATTCAATATTAATTTTCGCATCAAAAGAAAGCATTGTTCCGTCAATTATTTTTTTTATCCGGTCTAAAATTTGTTTAAAAGTTGTAAGATCAAGTGCGCGTATTGTTCCTTCAATTACCACCCTGTCTGCAATTACGTTGGGCGCAACACCGCCGTTTATTTTTGTGAAAGAAATAACGCTCGCTTCGGTTGGCGGAATGTATTTTGTAACAATGGAAGAAATGGATTGAATGAGGTGACTTGAAATTAAAACAGCATCAATGCCTAATTGCGGCGCAACAGAGGCATGCGCCATTTTACCGATAATTTCAATTTTAAAAAAAGTAGCACAAGCCATCGCCTGCCCGAGTTTGTAGGCAACTTTTCCAACAGGCAACAGCGGATGTACGTGTAAACCTAATGCCGCTTTTACATTGTACAATTCTCCTGTTTCAACAATTCTTTGTCCGCCCGATTTTTTTTCCGGATCATAATAACCATCTTCTTCGCTCGGTTGAAAAATAAATTTTACTGTTCCTTTAAAATCTGCATCTTTAAGTAAATGGGCCGCTCCAAGTAACATGGTGGTGTGCAGGTCATGACCACAAGCATGCATCAATGGAATTTCTGTTCCGTTTGCCGCTTTAATTTTTTTTACGCTTTTAAATGGCAGGTTATTGTCTTCTTTTATCGGAAGCGCATCCATATCTGCACGTAAAACAATTGTAGGTCCATCTCCTTTTTTTAAAATAGCAACAACTCCTGTCCTCGCAATATTTTTTCTGTAGGGAATTTTTAATTCATCCAACTCCTTGCAAACAATCGCAGCAGTTTCATACTCCTGGTAACCTATTTCTGGGTTAGCATGAAGTTGCCTGCGTATTGCAATTAGTTTATTGAGGAGGTTTTGATTCATTAATTTACATTCAGTTTTTTTTCTCGCACCTCCCGATAGCTGTCGGGACTTTTATCTTTTTGTCCTATATCTTATATCTTCTTTAGAGCAATTCAAAAACACCCGCCGCTCCATGTCCGGTTCCAATACACATTGTTACCACTCCGTATTTTTTATTTTGTCTTTTTAATTCGTTGAACAGTTGTACGGAAAGTTTTGCTCCGCTGCAACCTAAAGGATGGCCTAAAGCAATAGCGCCTCCGTTTACATTTACTTTTTCAGGATCTAATTCTAATTTTCTTATTACTGCCAGTGATTGAGATGCAAATGCTTCGTTCAATTCAAAAAGATCAATGTCTGCAATTTTTAATCCGGCTTGTTGTAATGCTTTGGGAACTGCGGCTATCGGACCAATTCCCATAATGCGTGGTGGTACTCCGGCAACTGCGTGAGAGACCAAACGCGCAATTGGTTTCAGGTTTAATTCTTTTACCATGCGTTCGCTCATTACAATTACAAACGCAGCTCCATCACTTGTCTGCGATGAATTTCCTGCTGTAACACTTCCGCCTGCAGCAAATACAGGTTTTAATTTTGTAAGGGCTTCAATAGATGTGTCAGCGCGCGGGCCTTCATCTGCATCAACACTATATTCTCTTGTTTTTCTTTTTTCTTTTTCGTCAAGATAAGTTTCACTCACTTTTACCGGAACAATTTCGTTTTTAAATTTCCCGCTTGTAATCGCTGCAATTGCTTTTTGATGCGAGTTGTAAGAGAACAGATCCTGGTCTTCTCTTGATACATTAAATTCTTTTGCAACTGCTTCGGCAGTCAATCCCATATTCCAATACCAGTCTGCATGATCTTTTGCAACTTTCGGATTTGGCATCACCCGCCATCCACCCATCGGAATTAAACTCATACTTTCTACACCACCTGCAATAATACAATCTGCCATGCCTGCATTTATTTTTGCGCTTGCAATGGCAATCGTTTCCAATCCGGAAGCGCAAAAACGATTCACCGTCATTCCTGAAACTTTATCTGTATCCAACGCAAGCAAAGAAATTACTCTTCCCATATTCAATCCTTGTTCTGCTTCTGGCATCGCGTTTCCAACAATCATATCGTCAATTCTCTCTTTGTCTAAAGATGGAACCGATGCAAGTAAATATTTAATTACTTCAGCCGCCAGATCATCAGGCCGTGTAAAACGAAAAAGTCCTCTGGGTGCTTTAGCAACAGCGCTCCTGTATCCTGCTATAATATATGCGTTCATTTTCTTAGTCGTTATTTTATTAATTGTCATTCATCATTTTTTTCACGTCTCCCTATCCAGTCTTATATCTCCCTGTCTCATATCTCATATCCGCCGTTAAATCAATTTCGTAATATTCTTCCTCCGTTAATTATACTGTGTATTCTCTCTAAAGTTTTTCTATGTCCGCATAATTGCAAAAATATTTCTCTTTCCAGATCCAAAAGATATTGTTCAGAAACTAAAGTTGGCTGAGATAAATTTCCTCCAGCTAAAACGTAACCTAATTTTTCTGAGATCAGCTGATCGTGTTCGCTGATGTAGTTTCCACTTTTCATGGCATTGGCTCCGGCGTAAACCAAACCCATTGCCTGGTTACCCAATACACGAATATCTTTTCGTTGTGTTGGTTTTGTGTAACCTTCTTGCGCCAGTAATAAACATTCTGCTTTAGCTTCCTGCAACAAGCGTTGGCGCGATACAACCACTTTATCAATTCCTTTTCGTAAAATTCCAAGATCAAAAGCTTCGTAAGCAGATGTTGAAACTTTTGCCTGACCAAGTGTCAGAAATTTTTCGCGAAAAGAATTGACTTCAACATCTCCTTCTTTAAGCGAATCACTTAAGCGTAATGCAAATTCTTTTGTGCCTCCTCCGCCTGGAATTAAACCTACACCAAACTCAACAAGGCCTATATACGTTTCTGCGTGTGCAACCACTTTGTCTGAGTGTAAACAAATTTCGCAACCACCGCCAAGCGCAAGTCCGTGTGGTGCCGCCACCACCGGAATTGAGGAGTAACGTAAGCGCATGGTTGTATTCTGAAAAGTTTTTACAGCCATGTTCAACTCATCCCAATCCTGGTCAACTGCCATCATATAGATCAATCCTATATTTGCACCTGCAGAAAAATTTGCTCCTTCATTGCTGATCACTAATCCGCGAAAATCTTTTTCTGCAATCTCAACTGCTTTTACAAGGCCTGCTAAAATTTCTCCGCCAATGGTATTCATTTTTGTGTGAAATTCTGCATTTAGTATTCCATCACCAATGTCGGTTACTGTTAAGCCACTGTTTTTCCAAACTGTTTTTGTTGAGCGGATGTTTTCCAGAATAATAAATGAATCTGAACCGGGAATTGTTTTATAGGATTTTGAAGGGATGTCATAATATTTTCTAACTCCGTTTTCAATTTTGTAGAAAGAGGAGTTTGATTGGAGGAGTTCATAAACCCATGCATTTGGTTTATTTCCGTTTTGCTCCATCAAAGCGACTGCTTCTTTTGCACCAATTGCATCCCAGTATTCAAAGGGCCCAAGGTCCCAGCCAAAGCCTGCCTTAAGCGCATCGTCAATTCTGTAAAGTTCATCAGAAATTTCAGGAATTCGGTTAGAGACATATTGAAATAATTCTGAAAAAGTTGCACGGTAAAATTCTCCCGCTTTATCTTTTCCGCCCAGCAAAATTTTTACACGCTCTTTTAAATTGTCAATGGGTTTGGTTAATTCTAAAGTCGCGAATTTTACTTTTTGTGATGGTTTGTATTCGAAAGTTTTTAAATCGAGCGCAAGAATTTCTGATTTGCCTTCTTTGTTTTTTACTTTTTTGTAAAATCCTTGCCCCGTTTTATCTCCGAGCCATTTATTTTCGATCATCTTTTTAAGGTAAGCCGGAAGTTCAAATGAGTTTTTTGCTTCGTCGTTCGGACAATTATTTTTTAATCCTTTTGCAACCATTACCATTGTGTCGAGGCCAACCACATCTCCGGTGCGAAAAGTTGCAGATTTGGGGCG
>JACMLS010000037.1 GCA_014379485.1 Bacteroidia bacterium
AGTGAAACCAAGTGTCTCTCCATCTACCAGACTATCCACCCAGTATTTTTGATCAGAGGGAAAAAGTAAAGATTGATTTGTATCGTAATAATAAATTTTTTGGTTCTTATCTATAACCTGAACAATATTATACGAATCGTTGTAATATTCAGCAGAAGAAACGCCATCTTTTAGCTGAGGAAATTTCATTGCAATGTCTTTTCCTGATTCCAATAGCTCCCCTGAATAAATATTAAAGGCAAGGAATCCTTTTTGAGGTAAAATTAAAATGCAGCGGTCTCCTTTAAAAATTGCCCTTGCAAACTTTGCCTGAATAAATATTGCTTCTTCGAGATCTGAACAGGCTAAAAGCGGAATGCGGTTCATTTTTCTCTTTTTAATATCAGAACAAATAACAAGTGACAAATTGATCGCACTCTTTTCTTCATTCCACTCCCCTTCCAGTTTCCAGGCAACAGCTCCTTTACTTCCTTGGTGAAAATGGTAGTATTCAATTTCTTTAACAAGCTCTTTTTCTTTTGCTGGTCCGCAGGAAATAAATAATAATACTGTAAGACAATAAAATATTGCTGAATTTACTAAATGAGATTTCCGATTTCTTAAACACATAGAAACATAGAGCACAATAGATTTTTTTGCGAATTGGTTTTCTTAATTTTTGTTTTGATGTAAGAGAGCTTTAGTATAAGAATACAGTATAAGTATAAGGAACGTTTGATCATTTATTTTCCGAATTTTTTCTTCAGTGCATTTAACGCAGAATTCATATCGTTGCTGTCGTATTGAATTTCTTCTTTAGGTGTAAACGTAGATTTTATTCCTGTTGAAGAGGGATCTGATTTCATACTCAGCGCAATTCTTTTTCTTTTCAGATCAACTTCTGTCACAGTTACTTTTACAATTTGCTGCACTTTTACAATTTTGTTCGGATCATCAACAAAAGTATCTGACAACTGAGAAATGTGTACGAGTCCATCCTGGTGAACGCCAATGTCTACGAAGGCGCCGAAATTTGTAACGTTGGTAACAATGCCCTGCAATTTCATTCCAACGCGCAAATCTTCGGGTTCGTTTATGCCTTCTGCAAAACTAAAGGTCTCAAAACTTTTTCGGGGATCGCGGCCCGGTTTTTCTAACTCTGCAATAATATCTGTGAGTGTTGGAAGTCCTACTTTTTCATTTACATATTTTCTGAGTTCCACTCTTTTTCTCAGGTCTTTGCTGGTCATTAATTCATCTACGGTAGAAGAATTATCTCTAGCCATTGCTTCGACAATAGAATAAGATTCAGGATGTACTGCACTTTTATCAAGCGCATGATGTCCGTTTCTTATGCGTAAAAATCCGGCGCATTGCTCAAACACTTTTTCTCCCATGCGCGCAACATTCATCAGGTCTTTTCTTGTTTTAAAAGGCCCGTTCTCGTTTCTGTATTTTACAATATTCTGCGCAAGTTGCGGACCTAAACCAGAAACGTAAGTGAGCAATTCTTTACTTGCTGTATTTAATTCAACCCCCACAGCATTTACGCAAGAGCTTACTACTTCATCTAATTTATCTTTCAGATCTCCCTGGTCAACATCGTGCTGGTACTGCCCTACTCCAATTGCTTTCGGGTCTATCTTTACTAATTCAGCAAGCGGATCGGCCAATCTTCTTCCTATAGAAACGGCACCGCGCACGGTTACATCTTCGTTCGGAAATTCTTCGCGCGCAACATCTGAGGCAGAATAAACAGAAGCGCCGCTTTCGTTTACCATGATCACAGAAATTTCTTTGGGAAGGATATCAATTTTGCGAATGAATGCTTCTGTTTCTCTTCCTGCAGTTCCGTTTCCGATTGCAATGGCTTCAATGTTGTGTTTCATACAAAAAGCAAGCACAATTGACTCTGCAGTTTTTACATCGCGTTGTGGCTCGTGCGGATAAATGACGGTGTGCTCCAATAATTTCCCCTGCTTGTTTAACGCAACAACTTTACATCCGCTTCTGAAACCGGGGTCAAGCGCAAGAATTGCTTTTTGTCCTAAGGGTGGAGAAAGTAAAAGTTCGCGGATGTTTCCTGCAAAAACTTCTATGGCTTTGTCCTCTGCAGTTTTTTTTGCGGCTGAACGTGTTTCTGCTTCAATAGAAGGCTGCAATAATCTTTTGTAGCAATCTTCTATAGCGACTTTTACCTGTACAGCTGCGTCTGTTTTTGTGCGCAGAATTAATTTTTCAATAATATCAACCGCTTCTTCTTCGGGCGGAGAAATATCAAGAATTAAAAAATCTTCTTTCTCACCGCGGCGCATGGCCAGCATTCTGTGACTGGGACAAGTAGACAATGGTTCTTCCCAATCAAAATAATCTTTAAATTTTTCTGCTGCTTCTTCTTTTCCTTTAATGACTTTAGTTTTGATCACAGCTTTTTTCTGAAAAAATGTTCTGAGTTTCTCTCGCACAATTGCATCTTCGCTGATCATCTCTGCCATAATATCTCTTGCTCCATTCAGCGCTTCATCGGGCCCTTTTACATCTTTCTCTTTATCTACATACAAAAGCGCTTCCGGAAAAACCTCAAAATTCTCTTGCGAAAAAATTTTCAATGCCAATGGTTCAAGACCTTTTTCTCTTGCAATGGTTGCTTTGGTTCTGCGTTTTGGTTTATAAGGCAAATAAAGATCTTCTAATTGTTGTATTGTTTCAGCTTCTTCTAACTGCTTTTGCAATTCTGGCGTTAATTTTCCTTGTCCTTCAATAGATTTTAAAATAACTTCTCTCCTGTTTTCGAGCGAGCGGAGTTTTTCTACTTCGTCTCTTATATTTTTTATCTGCACTTCATCAAGGCTTCCGGTTAATTCTTTGCGGTAGCGCGAAATAAATGGGATGGTGGCGCCTTCATCGAGCAAATTAATGGTTGCGGTAACTTGCTTTGTTTCCAGTTTTAAATTTCCGGCTGCACGGAAAATGATCAGCAAATCTTTCATAGTTCAGTTCTTTGCTGCAAAGATAAAATAGTCCGTATTTAATCAAGGAGGGAATTATCAACAATAAGTCCAAAACTATTTCTAAAATTATTTCTGAAAACAATAATAGATGTAATAAAACAGCATTAAAAAATTACTTTAATTCCTTAATAAATTTTAGCACCACTTCAAGAAATTCTGTCTTGAGCGGAAGACTTGCATCGCTATAAGAACCCTGGTTTTTTACAGTAAGATCATCAATATCTTTTAATACGTGATTCATATTTTTGATAATAGACAAACTTGCATCAGGTTTAGCTTTAAAAAGATCGTTTGCATCCTTTTCTTTTACCTGTAAATCTGTTGTGCCCTGTATAATTGAAACCGGAATTTTAAGTTTTGCAATTTCTTTTGCCGGATCATATTTGAACCAGGACATCATATAAGGCTGTATAGACGGCCTGAAAACGCTGAGCAAAAGCGGATTTATTCTTTCTACATTTTTTCCGGCAACCAAACTATCCAGGATTGCATTTGCATCATCGGCAATCATTTTTGGCTGCGCTTTAAATTGTTCTTTAAGAATTTTATCAGCAGAAGAACCGCAACCTGCCAGCGAAATATACGCATCTGCATTTGTTTTTGTGCAGGCAATCATTCCAAGTAAAGAACCTTCGCTATGGCCAAGTACAATTATTTTTGAAAAACGCGGATCTTTTTTGAGTAATGCAATCCAATCAATCACATCATTTACATAATCATCAAAACGCAGATCATTTTCGCTGGTAAATGCGGCGGCGCTTTTTCCTATTCCCCGTTTATCATAGCGAACAGAAGCGATCTTTGCCTTACGCAATTCTTCTGCAAGCATTTTGTATGCATCTGTTTTTAATCCGGCGTAATTGTTTCCGTTCAGATCTGTGGGACCAGAACCCGCCACGATCAATACAAGCGGAATTGGTTTCTTAGAAGCAGGCGCAACAATTTTCCCGAAAATTTTTCCGGTTTTTGTTTCAAGTACAATCGCACTTTCACTTTTTAATGAATCGGGTAAGCCCGCTGAAAGGGTTCTTATCTGAACAATAAACAAAAAAAATAAT
>JACMLS010000344.1 GCA_014379485.1 Bacteroidia bacterium
AAAAAAGTTTTTCCGGCGTTGAGGTTATTCAGAATAAAGTTAACGGAGGTTTTGCAGCAGGATATAATGAGGCGCTGAAAAAAGTAAAAGCAGAATATTTTATTTTGTTGAATTCAGACATTGAAACGCCTGAAAACTGGACGTTTCCTCTAATAGATTTCATGAAAAAAAATCAGGATGTTGCAGCTTGCCAGCCAAAAATTCTTGACTACAGTAATAAAACAATGTTTGAATACGCCGGTGCCAGCGGAGGTTTTATGGATAAATACGGTTATCCTTTTTGCAGGGGAAGAATTTTTAATTTCCTGGAAGAAGATAAAGGGCAATACAATACCGCAACAGAAGTTTTTTGGGCAACGGGCGCTTGCATGGTAATACGCAGCGATGTTTTTTTTAAGGTGGGAGGATTTGATGCCGATTATTTTGCCCACATGGAAGAAATTGATCTTTGCTGGCGCATGAAAAACTTAGGTTACAAGATCTTCGTAATTCCTGATTCGCATATTTACCATGTGGGGGGCGGCACACTCAATAAAGTAAATCCGCACAAAACGTTTTTAAATTTCAGAAACAATTTAATTACCTATACTAAAAATCATTCCGGAAAACTTTTGCTTTTTCTGATTATTTTCAGAATTAAACTGGATGCGGTGGCAGCAATTAAATTTTTACTTGAGGGAAATTTATCTCATGCCTTTGCAGTTGTAAAAGCGCACTGGGCTTATCTTTTTTCATTGGGAAAAACTTTATCAAAAAGAAAAGCGCAAAAAAACCAAAAAGGCTACTCACCTACCCGCTCCGGAATTTTTAACGGCAACATAGTGTTCCTCCACTTTATTAAAAAACTAAAAAAGTTTTCTGAACTTGACCCCGGAAAATTTTTCTGAATTATTTATTGATCATTTCTGATCTGATAGCTGCAACCTTTGCAGTAATTTCCTGAACAGTTGCTTCTGTAATGTTTACAAAACTCTTGCTGTTATCTACAATAACAAGCTGCCCGTTCACCTCTTTGGTTTCAGGCTCTTTGTATTCTTTCATAATATTTACCTGCTCGTAAATTTTTTTCAGCGACTCCATTTTTGCGGCAAGTGTTTCAAAATACTTACTGTGTTTATAAGCATTCAGAATAACAATAATATTATCGAGGTTTATTTTTTCGTAGCCTATTCTTTCTGTCAGTTCTTTAGTTTCTTTTACTTTACATACTTCAGTGGCAACATGCATTCCCTCAAGCCAGGCGCCTGTTATCATCAGTACGCTCAACTCACCTCGCTTCTGGTCGCGCAGGTATTTATCCATTTTATTAAAATTATCTGTGCTGATAAACAAAAGAGAATCGTAATTTTTATTGTTGCTGGCAATTCTTTTAAGCGTTTCAAAATCAAAAAACTGACCTACTTTAATATTATCTGCCAGTTTTTTTATAGAAGATAAATACTCAAGGCCAGAATATGTTTTTTCGTAAATATTTATGTAACCCAGGTCTGCGCTGTAAATACCAATATTAAAAGCCACATCGTAATTAGAGTTGTAGTTAGATGCGTTGGATGCAGGATTGAGCATGTTTACATCGTAATTTGCACCTGCATCTTTTATTAAAGAAGAAATTTCGAGCGGTGTTGGTATTGACTGAATAATGTTGTTAATGGTTTCTTCAGAAATATTTACAGCAACAAGTCTCGCAGTATCCTGTTCTTTTTTTGTATCAGAACCCAGCTTGTCCTCGTTCTCACTTCCTCCGCAGGAAAAAAGAAAGAGAGCTGAAACGATCAAAAATAAACGAGGGAAATTCTTTTTCATTACTGTTTTTTCTGTTTCGTAATATCAGTTAGCGGTTTTTGTAAAACCAAGGATGTTTACTCCGCAGGCATCTTTGTTTCCCTCATAAAAAGATTCTATATAATAGATACCTGTAGAGTTGCAGGGAAACGTAAGCGACTCATAGATCTTTTTTTTGTTGTGGTTGGTGGCAATTAATTTTCTGCTGGCATCATAAAGGTTTACAATAAGCCGGCTGCCTTTAATAGACTGGTCGCAGATCAGAATCATATACGTAGAACCTTTGCTGAACAAATAAGAATACTGATAGGGCTTACCTTCTACCTTTCCGGGGTCAATACTTACAGATTTTATAAAAGTAAAATCGCCCAGTTTATGCGAACAATTATCTGTAGGGCATTGAGCAGAAAGTTTAAAAACTCCCACTAAACAAATAAATAACGAAAGGACAGATATTTTCGTTTTTAAGATCATTCTCTCTTTTTAAACAGGTTGCTAAAAATAACGTATTTTAAAGGAAAGAATACAAAGGGTTGATAATCATTTAAAAACTTTAAGAAGAAATTGCAGATGGGAGGAATGTTGGAAGGGTGGAAGAGTGGGGGGCTCCCACAACCTTCCAATCTTCCACCCTTCCAACCAAAATTTAATTTCAGGCAGAAGCTTGCTAATTTCCAATTTTTGCCTATCTTTGCACTCCTTAAAAAGGAATTCGGGGTGTAGCGTAGCCCGGTATCGCGCCTGCTTTGGGAGCAGGAGGTCGTCAGTTCGAATCTGGCCACCCCGACTT